>NZ_JBJMQP010000022.1:0-87767 GCF_045802625.1 Hyalangium sp.
CACCGCGCCCATGCGCGTCGTGCTCTCCATCCGCTCGGACTTCCTGGACCGGGTGCCCGAGGACGAGCGCTTCATGTCCGAGCTCAACCAGGGCCTGTTCTTCCTCACCGCGCCCAGCCGCGAGGGCCTGAGGGACGCGCTGGTGCAGCCCGCGGAGATGGCTGGCTACCGCTTCGAGACGCCCGCCATGGTGGACAGCATGCTCCAGCACCTGGAGTCCACCCAGGGCGCGCTGCCGCTGCTCCAGTTCGCCGCCACCCAGCTCTGGGAGCAGCGCGACATCGCGCACCGGCTGCTCACCTCACAGAGCTACGAGGCCATGGGCGGCATCGCCGGCGCGCTGGCCAGCCACGCCGACAGCGTCCTGGCCGAGCTGCCCTTCCAGGCCCGCGCGCTCGCGCGCTCCGTGTTCCTGCGGCTCGTGACTCCCGAGCGCACGCGCGCCATCGTCTCCATGGAGGAGCTGCGCGAGCTGACTCCGGAGGCCACGGAGATCCAGCGCCTCATTGATCACCTCGTCCAGGCGCGCCTGCTGGTGGTGCAGACCGGCGGTGGCTCCATGGGCGCCATGGTGGAGATCGTCCACGAGTCGCTCATCCATAGCTGGCCCACACTCCGGCGCTGGCTGGACGAGGGCCAGGAGGACGCGGCCTTCCTGGAGCAGCTGCGCAACGCGGCCCGGCAGTGGCAGACCAAGGGCCAGGACAGCGATCTGCTGTGGCGCGGCGAGGTGGTGGAGGAGGCGCAGCGCTTCAAGCGCCGCTACCACGGGGAGCTGCCCCAGGTGCAGCAGGACTTCCTCAAGGCCGTCTTCGCCCAGGCGGCCAAGGCCACGCGGCGCAGGCGGGCGCTGGTGGTGGGCTCCACGGTGTTCCTGGTGTTCCTGGTGGCCGCCTCCGCAGTGGCCCTGGTGGTCATCCGCAAGGCCCAGCAGGAGGCCGAGCGGCAGGCCGTGGCCGCTGTCAAGGCGGAGGCCGTGGCGCGCAACGCGGAGGCGGAGGCGCGCAAGGCGGAGGCCGAGGCCAAGGAGAACCTGACCCAGGCCCAGGCCAAGGAGCTGCAGCGCCAGGAGGCCCAGGCCAAGGCGGAGAAGGCCAAGGAGGAGCTGGCGACCGCATACGCCCAGGTACAGAACACGAACGACGAGCTCGTCCTCGCGCTCAAGCGGGCCAAGTACGCGCAGTGGCTCTCCAAGCAGTCCCAGAAGAGTGCCACCCAGAACGCGGAGGCGGCGCGTGTAGCCGAGGCCAAGGCCCTCTCCGCGGCCGACGCCCTCAAGAAGAAGCTGCAGGAAGAACGCGAGCGCATCCAGTTCCTGGAAGGGCAGCTCGGCACGTTCGCCACGGACCTCAAGTAAGGAACCGCCAGGATGGGGATGAACAGGATCACGATCAGTCTGACGCTAGTGGTGGTGCTCGGCATGCTCCGCGCCACGCCCGCAGCCGCGCAGCAGCCCGAGCTCGGCGTGGGAGCGGAGCGGCCCTGGGCCAAGGGCGTGCCGCAGGACAAGCAGGTGGCCGCTCTCGCGCTCTTCCGGGACGGCAACTTCCTGCTGAAGAACTCCCTCTTCCCAAAGGCCGTGGAGAAGTACCGCGAGGCCCTCAAGCTCTGGGATCACCCCGCCATCCACTACAACATGGCGCTGGCCCTGCTGAACCTCAACGAGCCGCTCGAGCTGCATGAGCACCTGGTGGCGGCCATGCGCTACGGCGAGGCGCCGCTCGATGCAGACAAGCTGGAGCGGGCCCGCACCTTCAAGACGCTCGTCGAGCAGCAACTCTCCCATGTGGAGATCACGTGCGACGCCCCAGGCGCCACGGTGATGCTGGACAACAAGGTGCTGTTCAAGGCGCCGGGGCGCTACGAAGGCTTCGTCGTCCCCGGCGAGCACACCTTCTCCGCGACACAGGAGGGCTACCCGCGTAATGACCGGAAGCGCACCCTGACTCCGGGCGAGAAGGTCACCCTCCCCTTCAAGCTCTACACCGATGAGGAGCTAACCCGGTACACCCGGCACTGGGATGCGTGGAAGTCCTGGGCGGTGCTGGGCGCGGGGGTGGCCGTGGCCGGTGGTGGTGCCCTGCTACACCTCCAAGCCCGGAACAGCTTCGACAGCTTCGATGCGGGAGTGCTGTCCTGCGGCGGCTGCATCCCTCCTCCCGATCTCTCCAGTAAGCGCACTCGCGGGGACACCCTGCAGAAGGTGGCCATGGGGAGCTACGCCGCGGGCGGAGCCGCGCTGCTCACAGCCATGGTCCTGCTGTACGTCAACCGCGCCCAGCCGTACCACATCTCGCCTGACGAGCTCGAGCAGGGGGCGAGCGCCACGCCCGGGCAGCAGGCGGTGAGCGTCATGCCCCTGGTGGGCAGCGGCGAGGGTGGGGTCCTGGCAACATTCCGTTTCTGAGGTGCCCGATGAGGCAAATTGCTACTTCTTTCCCTGGCCGTGGGGGCTTGTCCTCGTGGCTGCTCGTGCCTTGGGTCTTGCTGCTCTCCGCGTGCTTCGAGCCCAAGAGCGTGACGTGCCCCTCCGGGCTGGTCTGCCCCACGAGTCAGGCCTGCTCTGGGGATGGCACCCAGTGCATCCAGACCCCCTGCGGGGATGGGGTCGTCCAGGCCGATGAGTCCTGTGACGATGGCAACACCCGTGACGGAGACGGATGCAGTTCGGACTGCAAATCGAACGAGCGGTGCGGCAACAAGAAGATCGATCCCGGCGAGATCTGCGACGATGGGAACACGGTCTCGGGCGATGGATGCAGCGCGGACTGCAAGTCCTCCGAGAAGTGTGGAGATGGCTTTGTCGACCGCCCCGCTGGCGAGGTGTGCGACGACGGCAATAACAAAGACGGAGATGGCTGCAGCGCGAACTGCCGCTCCAACGAGTCGTGTGGCAACAACATCAAGGACACCGCCGCTGGCGAGGTGTGTGACGACGGCAACAAGCTCGACGGAGATGGGTGCAGCTCTGACTGCCGCTCGGGCGAGGGGTGTGGCAACGGCATCGTCGATCCTGGTGAGGAGTGCGACGACGGCAACACCGACAACAACGACGACTGCCTCAACACCTGCCACGTGGCCCGCTGTGGTGACCACTTTACGGACAAGCAGTTGCCCGTAACCGAGCCGTGCGATCCCTCGGACCCTATCCCGCAGGATCCTCCAGTCATCTGCAACCTCAACTGCACCCCGGCCGTCTGCGGCGACGGCATCGTGAACAAGCAGGCGGGAGAGGAGTGTGACAACGGCGGCGCTGTGCCTCCTCCCAACACCGCTACCTGCACCTCCACCTGCAAAATCAGCCGCTGCGGCGACGGCTTCACCAACCCAGCAGCGGGCGAGGAGTGCGATGACGCCAATACCAGCGACGGCGACGCCTGCCTCAACAACTGCAAGCTGAACACCTGCGGTGATGGCCACCTAAACAGCGCCACCGAGGCCTGCGACGACGGCAACACCGTCACCGAGGCCTCATGCCCCTATGGGATGCCGACGTGCAACGCCTGCGACCAGAACTGCGCGGTGATCAATCTCACCGGCAACTACTGCGGGGACATGAAAGTCACTGACGGCGAGGCCTGCGACAACGGCAACACGGACACCTCGGCTTCATGCCTCTATGGACAGACGTCCTGCCAGGTATGCCTCGGGAACTGCACGATCAAGCTGGACCTCACGGGGCAATACTGCGGAGACGGCATCAAGAACGGGCCCGCGGGCGTAGAAGTCTGTGACAACGGCTCGCTGAACGGAGCGGCCTTCTGTCCTTACGGCACCACGAGCTGCAAGCTCTGCTCAAACAACTGCCAGGCCGAGACGGACGGAACAGGCCCCTACTGTGGCGACGGAATGAAGAATGGGCCTGCGGGCGCCGAGGCCTGCGACGATGGAAACAACGTCACGGAGACTGCTTGCCCCTATGGCACCACCACGCCGTGCTCCGTGTGCTCTAAGGACTGCAAGACGCCCTCGACCTTCCCAGCCCGCTACTGTGGGAACGGCGTCGTCGATGCTCCTGATGAGCTCTGCGATGATGGCAACACCCTTGCCTGTGGCACCTGCGGTGCCTCGTGCAAGGAGGATCAGACGGCCACAAAGGCCACTGGGCTCATCACCCCTCCCCTGTCGGGAGGCGCCCTCAATGATGGAGATTTCTTCACGTTGAATGATGGGAACGTGTCGAGGATCTTCGAGTTCAGGTCGAGCGGCTCCGCAGCGCCTGGGCACGTGAAGGTCACCTACGCCAACAGCAACGATGCAGCAGCCCTTTCTGTGTCGATCGCCAATGCCATCAATGCCTCCGGCTTTGGAATCACCGCGACAGCCAATGGAGATGTGGTTGATCTGGCCAACGACCTGGTGGGAACCCAGGGGAACCAGACTGCCACCGAGAATGTCTCCACCAGCTTCTTCAAGATTGAAGGGATGTCCGGTGGATTGGGCCGGGACTGCCCCACGGGCATAGGGTGCAAGAGCAACAACGACTGCGCCCCGGGGCTATCGTGCAAGACCACCGGAAAGTGCGGATGACGCTCGGGCCGCCTGACTTCCCCGCCCCGGCTTGAGTCCTCTTTCCAGGCGGTTACGTGAGCCCCACGTTTTTTTCGTGAGGCGCGTGTAACCGCCTTTTTGCTCCTGCGTACAGAACCGCGAGTGGCCGCCGCCCTGGCGGCACTCCTCTTCCCCACTCAGGAGCCCTGTCATGATCAAGTTCCACGCTGGACGTGTATCCGCCCTCGTCGCCTCCGCGCTCGTCGCCACCGCCTGTGGCGGCGAGGACATGCAGACGCCCACCCAGACCGAGCCCACCACCCTCAAGGTGCGCCTGGAGAACGTCGCTCCCTTCACCCAGCTCAAGTCCGGCGTCTACAACACCCGCGTCGGCGGCACCGCGCCGGGCCCCCTGGCGCCGGGAGATGCCTTCGAGTTCTCCTTCACCGCGGGCAAGGGCCAGAAGCTCGCGTTCGCCTCCATGCTCGGCCAGTCCAATGACTGGGTGTTCGCCACCGCTCCGGGCGGCATGGACCTGTACCTCGAGAACGGCAACCCCATCTCCGGGGATGTCACCGCCAACGTCTCCCTCTGGGACGTCGGCACCGAGCTGAACGAGGAGCCCGCCGTCGGCCCCCACACCCTGCCCAACCAGGCCAGCTCCGTCGACGGGCCGGGCGCCGCGGATCCGGATCCCTCCGTGCGGAAGATCGGCTCGCAGACGACCCTGAGCAATGGCTCCACGTTCAACGTGCCGGCCGTGTCCTCGATGATCAAGGTCACCGTCACCCCGAACGCGGCCACCCGCCAGTTCACCGTCCGCATCCAGAACGTCTCCAGCGACACGTCCACGATGCAGACGTCCCAGGGCTACAAGCCCGTGCGCATCTCCCCGGGCGTGTGGACGCTGACCACCGGTGGCGAGCCCCTCTTCACCGCGGGCCAGAAGGATCGCGGCCAGGGCCTCGAGGCCCTCGCGGAGATGGGCCAGGTTACGGCGCTCGCGGACTCGCTCGCCAAGACCACTGGCACCGCCACCCCGGTGTCCCCCGGCGTCTACCTGGTGCACCAGGGCTCGGACACGCTGTTCCAGGTGGGCGTGCCGGACCCCAAGCAGGGCCTGGAGCGCATCGCCGAGTCCGGCAACATCACCCCGCTCTACGAGACGATGAAGGGCTGGCTGGCCTCCAATGCCCAGCTCGGCACCTTCACCACCCCCGAGGGCGCCACCAGCGCTGGCCCGGCGAAGCCCGGCAACGCCTACACCTTCGAGGTGAGCGCCCGCCCCGGTGACCGCCTCACCTTCGTGACGATGTACGGCATGTCCAACGACTGGTTCTTCGGCACCACGCCCGAGGGGATTGATCTCTTCGACGCGGCGGGCGAGCCCGTCACCGGCGACCTGAGCGCGAGCCTGCACCTGTACGACGCGGGCACCGAGCTGTCCGAGGAGCCGGCCATCGGCCCCAACACCGGTCCGCAGCAGAGCGACCCGGACATGGGCCTGGCGGACACGGACAACAAGATCCGCGAGGTCACCTCGGCCACCTACGCCACTCCGGTGGCGAGCCACCTCAAGCTGACCATCAGCCGCTGAGCGTGCCGCGGTGAGTGAGCGTGGGGGCCCGAGTGGCTCCCACGCTCATTTCATTTTCCGCCCTGCCCTCGTCAGTCGTTGAGCGCGCCGGCGAGGATCCAGGTCTGGATGCTGTCGAGCTGATCCTGCGGAAGCGTGCGGCTGCCGCTGTTGAGCGGATCCAGCGGCATGCGGCTGCCGGAGATGCTCCCGTCACCCGCGAGCTTGAGCCACAGGTAGCTCTTCTCCGGACGGCCCGGATCGATCAGCTTGAGGTTCGGGTTCTCCGAGGCGAAGTTCTGGAGGCGCGTCCAGGCTCCCGGCGAGAGCATGTCCAACCCCGCCTGAGGAGTGGAGCCACCATGGCAGCCGCCACAGCTCGACTGGAGGATGGGCCACACGCGATCGCTCCAGTGAACGCCCGCGCCCACCAGGCTCAGCGCCTCCGGGTTCGCGGTGTAGGGGCAGTTGGCGTAGTCGATGGGAGAGGACAGGTTCCACTGCGTGGCGTTCGGATCCAGCCCCTGGATGAAGCACATGAGCGCGAGCATGTCCGTCACGGACGGCGGCTGGTTGGCCAGCGGCATGCGGGTGCCCGGAATGGGATCGGCCTGCATGTGCCCGCGCAGGCGCGCCACCAGGTAGCTCTCCTCCGGGTTGCCCGGGTTGATCAGGGGCACGGACTTGCCCTGGCGCGCGCCGAAGGTGCCGTTGCGGTTCTGATCGCCCTGGATGATGCCCGCCGACTGCAGCGCCTCCACGTCTCCGGCCTGGTAGTCATGCACCTCGCCGTAGAGGTGGCGCCCGTCGTCCAGCACCCACCAGCGCGTGTTGAACTTGGCGAAGGACAGCGACTCCACGTTGCCCTGCGCGTTGATGAAGTTGCGCAGGAAGGTGCCCGCGCCCCAGTGGTACTTGAGCAGCTCCGGGGGCACCGGATCCCTCAGGTGCAGGTGGACACCGGCCGCGTCCGAGGGCGGCGTCTCGTCGTCCTTGTACTCCACATAGGCGCCGACGATGACCTCGTACCAGCCGATCTCGTTCTCCTTGAAGGCAGAGTCCTCGATCTTGAAGCGATCGCCGAGCCGCTCGCACCGATCGAACACGGAGGAGTAGGTGCCGGGCTGCAGGTTGCAGGGCGCGTTGATGACGCTCGCGAACGTGCCCGTGGTGTGCATGTCCGGGTATTCCTTCTGGTTGTGGCACACGCCGTTGGTGGGGCCACAGGTGCGAAGGATGACCTTGCGCTGCAGCTCCAGCCCGGTGGGCATGCTGGTCTGCGCCTCGAGCACGAACTTGTTCGAGCCCGTGTACGGCTGCACCGTCCCGGGCGAGCCCAGGGTGGGACGGTTGGGATCAAAGGGGATGGTCCCGGTGGGCTCCTTGTAGGCACCGGAACCGCCGCAGCCCAGCAGGAGCGCGGCGAGCATGAAGGCAGGCGTAGAGCGCATCATACGAAGAGATCCTGAATGGGGTTGTCCGCCGGGAAGACGGTGCTGAGGTCCGCGCCGAGCAGATCCATCATCGTCTTGAGCACGGAGCGGTAGGTGTAGACCGAGCCCAGGGCCTTCAAGTCCGAGGCGCGCGTCTCGCCGAGCCGTTTGCCGCCCTTGCCCGCCGCGTCGATGACTCCGCCCATCATCGGCATGGACATCCACCGGGTGGGCAGATCGCTGGAGTGATCGCTGCCACCGGCGGAGTTGAACTTGCTGCCGTTGGTGGTGCGGCCCATCTCGCTGCCGAGCACCACCAGCGTCTTGTCCCAGTAGGTGCCGCCCGTGGGGTGCTGCATCTTCTTGAGCGCCGTGCGCAGGCCGCTGATCAGCCGGTTGGCCTTCTCGATCTCGTCCGGGAGGCTGTCGTTCTCCTTGGAGTGGTAGTCGTAGAAGCCCTGGTTGAGGAACACCGCCGGCGAGCCGAAGTGGAACAGGCGCAGCGCGAGCACCATCTCGTGGCCGGTGGAGTCATCCCCGAACATCGTCACCAGATCCTTGTTGCTGATGCCGTCCACCAGCTCCGTCGAGGTGGCCTGCACCCGGAGGATCGGATCGCGGAAGATGCGGCCGTAGGCGCGCGTGGCCTCGCGCGAGCCTTGATAGGCCTCCACGCTGGAGCGCACCCCCTCGTGGAGCTTGTTGCGGAAGCGGGTGTCCAGGTTGGTCGCGATGCTCGCCGCCCAGTCCGGCAGGCTCGAGTCCGGATCGAACGCGAACCGCTCGAAGCCGCTGCCGTCCAGCACGGGCGGCCGGTAGCCGGCGTAGTTGCCCGCGCCCAGCGCCATGCCCGCCTCGCCCAGGCTGAAGGCCGGCAGGATGGTCCGGCCCTGGGCAGCCGCCATCGCCACCTTCTCGCGCAGGCCGTAGTTCAGGTACGTGAGGAAGCTGGTGGTGCCGCCCACGTAGCCGGTGAGGAAGCGCTCCAGCGCCGTGCCGTGGTTGCCGTCCGCACGCGCGGAGAACGGCTCATGGTCCACGCACGGCAGCACGCAGATCTCGTTGGAGAAGGCGGACACCGGCTTCATGCCGAGATCCACCAGGGGCGCTCCCGCGGTGCCCTCCAGCCAGCTGGCGCGATCCAGCAGCGCGCCCACGCCCCACTCGGTGCCGGGCGCACGCGCCGTGGAGCGGCCGAAGGGGTTGAACTCGTCCGCCACATCCCCGTTGAAGGCGGTGGTGAAGCGGAAGCCGCCGCCGAGGCGGAGGTAGATCAGGTGCTCCACGGTCCCGCTCGCGGGCGTCGCGGCGTAGGCGTTGCGCGGCAGCCACAGGGTCGGGAAGGCCGCGGCGGTGGCGGCGGCTCCCAGGCCCTTGAGCAACCCGCGGCGGCCGAACGTGACTGGCTTCTTCGTATCGTCGGACATGGGTAGGGGCTCCGTGACTCAGTAGAAGAGACGCTCCGCGCTGGTCAGCAGCGCGAAGCACAGCGGGCGGGCGAACTCCTCGGCCCGGCACTGGCCGGCCGCGCACTTGGCACCGGCATCCCGCGCCTCGGTGATCTCATCCCCGCTGGGCGGACGCCCCAGCAGCGTGCGGTACTGCTGCGTGGCGATCTGCTCGGCCATGTCCACCGTCAGCGCGCGGTTGGGATCCACCCCTTCCGGGAGCAGCTTCTCGATGGGGGCGCTCTTCACCTTCGGGTCCATCGAGGGGTTGCACAGGTCTCCCACGAACGCCAGCTGCGTGCCCGTGGTGAGGATGCTCACCACGTGGAAGCGCCCACCGACGACGTTCTCCGGACAGCCGCCCAGCGTGCGCGCCAGGTTCGAGTAGCTGTCGTCGATCTTGCCCTTGTCGTCGATGCGCCACCGCGAGGCCTGGAGCACCCGGTACGAGGCGATGCTGCCATTCTGCAGCAGGGTCTCCGGCTGGCTGATGCGGTGATCACACGCGGCGGTGGCGTAGCCGGCATTGCTGGCCACGGAGTCGATCCACACCTCGGCGTCCATCTGCTTGAGCGGCCCGTAGGTCCACCGGTACGTGGTGGGCGTGGTGCCAAACGAGGACTGCAGGTAGGCGATCGAGGTGAGCACCGCGTAGTGCACCGAGCGGATATCGCCCTGGTGATCCAGCAGGTACCGCACCAGCTCGGCGCGGACCTGGGGCACCTTCGGAGACAGCTCGTAGCCCAGGTACTGCTCGAGCACCTCGTCCACGGCGTGCTCCCAGAAGGGCACCTGCTGCGACAGCACGCGGCCCGGCGTCTCCAGCTCCGCCCACTCGTCCGGGCCGAGCAGCCCGTTCCACAGGGTCAGCTCGTTGATCTGCCGATCCATGGCGGCGCGCACGTCCGGGGTGAAGATCAGCTCGTGGTAGCCCCACAGCACGCTGGTGCACTCGCCCTTCTTCACCGGATCCACCGACTTGCCATCCTCGGCCAGACAGCGGAAACGGATGTACGCGTCCGGCATGCGCCCCAGCTGCGGGTGATCGTAGTAGCCCGACTGCCACAGCCCGTAGAGCCGGGACATGTCCGCGCGCTCGGCCTCGAAGGGCGGCCGGCCCAGGAAGAGGTGGAACAGCGCCTCCACCTTGTCTCCGGCGTCCGCGTGGCGGCGCGTGAGCACCGGGTGCGCGCTCACCACCGCGGCGAACTGATCGTACGCCACCTTGCCGCGGTAGAGCTTCTCCACCAGCCGATCCATGTCGTAGATGCTTTGGATGTTCACCACCTCGTTGCTGTAGAGGAACTTGTCCGCCGCGCGGCGCTGGTTGACGAGGATGAACTCCGGGCTGTCTATCAGCCGCTTCACCGTCTCGCCCCAGTTGCCGGTGCAGGTGGCTTCGGCCTCGTCCGCCGTGGGGACGCGGCCCAGCGTGTCCACGAAGAGCCGGCGGCAGGCCTCGGCGAACTGGATGGGCTTGTGGCTCAGGCCCACGCCCCACAGGCTGGTGCACAGCCCGCGGTTGATGGGGTTCTGTAGGCCCGCCGCGTTGCAGTACGCCACGCACTCGCCCTCACAGTCCGGCGGGCGGGTCGCATCCGGCGGCGAGGAGACCTGACGCGGCAGGGGCAGCAGATCATTGCCTCCCTCGAAGTTGCCCGAGGTGAGCGGATCGCCATTGCCCACCAGGCCGCCCGGGCCCACGGCGAGGTGTTCAGGATCAAAGGCAGGCTCGCCTGAGCAGGCGGCGCCCAACACGACCAAAGTGCTGAGGACCAGCGTGAGGGGACGGTTCATCCGCGACTCCCGTGGTGGGGGGTGGAACCCTCGTTAGAGGGCGAATTCGGCGCCGAGTGTGAGACCCAGGCGCAGACCGAAGGTGCTCCAGGCTTTGTTGAACTCGAGCCCTTTGACGTCCTGGCTCGTGGCGAACAGGTAGAGCTTCTCCAGCTGGCCAGACATATCCGCGCGCAAGAGCAGATGCTCGCCCATCCTCCGCCGCGCGCCCACGGAGATGCCGCCCAGCCAGCCCACGCGCGGCACGCTCCACACATTGACGCCTTGATCCTGGAGCCGGTGGATCTCGGCGGTGAACTCCTTGCCCGGCACCAGCAGCGCCAGTCCGCCGCGTGCGCCGAACACCGCCTCCGTCTTGTCGGCGATGGGCAGGCCGTACTCGCCGGTGACGAACGCCTCGTTGAGCAGGCCGAAGCCGAACACGTGATCGCCGCCCGAGCCGTAGTTGCCCAACAGGCGCACGCCTGCGCCCATGCGCGCGTGCTCGGAGATGGGCGCGGGCACGCTCAGGCTCAGCGTGGCCGCCAGGAAGTCGCTGGTGTTGTAGTCGAAGGACTCATCGCGGCGCGCACCATTGATGGTCTGATGGCCCGCCAACTGCGAGCTCTCGGTGAACAGCTCCAACCCCACGCCGATCCGCGTGTCCGCGGCCCGAGCGGGCACGGCCACCAGCAGCAGCAGCGCGGCGAGGGAGGGCTTCCAGGATTCTTGAAGAACGAGCAGGGAGCGCATGCGATCGGGCGTGAAGCCTAATCCAGAATGGCTGCGGCTCGGTGCCTGCTCGACCGCTTGTCCGAGGACGATAGAAAACTTCCACCACGCCGCAGCCGCTTCATTAGAGAGTCCACGGAGCGGCCGCGCCGATCAGGAAGTGGGCGCAGGTGGGCCTGCGAGGGCGGCGTTGTCCACGGCGGCGAGCAGGCTGGCAAGCGGCACCGGAGGAATGCTCATCAGCCGCGCCGCGAGCCAGGTGGAGAACTCGCCGATGTACCAGAGGGCCACGCCCGCCACGGCGGCAGCGGTGAGCCAGTGCAGCGGCGTGCCGGCGAAGACGACAGCGCCGACGATGGCGAGCGTGGCGGGGATGAACACCGTCCACTCGAGCCGCCGGCCTTGAATGCGCCGGACGAAGGTCACCACCATGGAGCGCGAGGCGAGCGCGAACTGCATCCGCATGGAGTCATGCGGAGGGATGGTGGAGCCGCGCTCGCGGAGGATGGACTCCACGCGCTCGGAGTGCCTGCGCCAGAGGGCCTCGGGCGAGCCGTTCAAGGTCTCCATCAGATAGAGGGACTCGGGGTGGTGGATGCGTGAGCGGCGGTACAGGCGCGCCAGCCCGCTGTGGTGGCTGGAGGTGTCGATGATGGTGCCGTCATGGAGCAAGGTGCGCAGCTCCGCGCGCGGCTTCTGGTTCTGATCGTGCTCCACGGTGAGGAAGGCGCGGCTGTCGGGGCTGCGCCAGACCTGGTGCACGGACCCGGAGGAACGGCCCATCCGGTAGAAGCCGACGGACTGGAACCCGAGCTTCTCGAAGGGCCCGGAGAGCTCGGGCACTTTGTTGACCCGGGCTCTCTCCTCCTCCCTCGCGCTCACATCCTGGACGTGGAAGACATCTCGGAGGATGGAGACGTACGGGGATTTGTCCATGGCCCCATCTTATGGGCGAACTCCGCCCGGCAGGGCAGCGCGAACGGCTAGAAGTAGCCGCCGACGATCGTGCTCACCTGGAGCGTGGCGACGGTGCCGTCCCCGAGCTGGGTGATGAGGCCAGGGCCACCGCCCACGAAGAAGTGGGGCGCCAGGTGCACGAGGAAGGGCGCGGTGAGGGAGATCTCCAGGAAGGTGCGGTCCCCGAGGAACTCATTCCTGTGCTCCACGGCGAGGCCCAGCCGCGGCCACACCGACACCGTCTGGTTCATCGGGATGTTGTAGCCGGCCCGCACGCCCAGGCCGACCGTCAGCGGGTCATCGCCGGACTGGAAGGCGGTGGCCAGGGTGACGAAGCCCCCCAGCGAGAGGTTCTCCTTGAGGAAGTAGTCCGCCGCGGGGGTGAGGTTGATGAAGAAGGCGTCATCCGGGCCGTTGACGCTCCGGTAGCCGATGCTCCCCGTCAGATCATCGGAGATGACGAGCTGCCCGGCCGAGCCAAAGCTCCCCCCGCTCACGTGCTTCTCGACATCCTGGGCGCGCGCCTCCACCGAGAGCACGAGCCCAGCCACGAGGGCCAGGACCTGCCACTGCATGTTCCGCTTCATCACAGACACTCCCTTTCCGGTCATCTGTCCGAGGTCTCTCCCCGGAACGCGGGGTGCGTTCTAGCCAAACGCCCCGCCCCGTCGAGGGGATTTTCAGCCGGAGTGTCCAGCGGACATGAAAGCCGTATGGCGCTCGGAATGGTCTACGCGGCCGGCGTGTTCCGCGCCCGCGCTGCCGTCCGCGTATGAACTCGGGTCTGCCCAGACCCACCTACCCCGAGCCCCTGATGAGCACTTCCCGCAGGCACTTCCTGCAGTACTCGCTGACCGCGGCCTCGCTGTTGGCGCTGAGCCCCGAGGCCCTGGCTGGCTCCGACAAGAAACCCGCGGCCTCCGCGAGGAAGAAGCTGAAGCTCCTCATCCTCGGAGGCACCGGGTTCCTGGGGCCGGCCTTCGTCACCGCGGCGCAGGCCCGAGGCCACTCGGTGACGCTGTTCAACCGCGGGAAGACGCGGCCGCAGCTGTTCCCGGACGTGGAGAAGCTGCACGGAGACAGGGATCCCAAGAAGGGCGAGGGCCTCAAGGCGCTCGAGGGCCGCACGTGGGACGCGGTGCTCGACAACTCGGGCTACTACCCGCGCATGGTGCAGGCCTCGGCGGAGCTGCTGGCGCCCAACGTCCAGCACTACGTCTACATCTCCAGCATCTCCGCCTACGCGAACAACGACGTGCCCAACGAGGACGAGAGCGGTCCCACCGCCACCATGGCCGATCCCACCGTGGAGACGATGGGCAAGAACTTCGAGAACTATGGCGCGCTGAAGCGGCTGTGCGAGGAGGCCGCGGAGAAGGCCATGCCGGGCCGCGTGGCCAGCATCCGCCCCGGCTACATCGTCGGCCCGGACGATCCCACGGATCGGTTCACGTACTGGCCGGTGCGCTTCGATCAAGGCGGCGAGATGCTCGCGCCGGGCAGCGCGGAGGATCCGCTCCAGTTCATCGACGTAAGGGATCTGGCCCAGTGGCTGGTGCTCGTGATGGAGAACAAGCTCGCGGGCAGCTACAACGCCACGGGGCCGGAGAAGCCGTGGACCATGGGGGGACTGTTCGCCGCGTGCAAGGAGGCGACGGGCAAGGACACGAAGCTCACCTGGGTGCCCTCGGAGTTCCTGGTGAAGAATGGAGAGGATGGGGAGAACGGTGACATCCCCATCTGGGCGCCGCCCATCGGGAAGACGAAGGGGTTCCACGTGCGCTCGGTCAGCAAGGCCGTGAAGGCCGGGCTCAAGTTCCGTCCGGGCAATGTCACGGTGAAGGACACGCTCGCGTACTTCCAGGGCCTGCCCGAGGAGCGCCGCAAGAAGCTGAAAGCGGGGCTGTCGCCGGAGCGGGAGAAGGAGCTGCTCGGGCTCTGGGCCAAGGCCCAGCAGGCCCCGGCGAGTCCACCCGCCGCTCCTGGCAAACCCGCGGCACCCGAGAAGAAAAGCCAGTAGGGTCAACGGTCTTCGCAGGAGGGGTTCATGCGCTGGCGCCACGCGGGAGCGGGTATGCTGCTCCTCATGGGGATGACGGGTTGTCCCTCTGAGTTCGGCAAGGACGGCCGAGTCGGCAAGGCCGCCCATAAGGACTCGCTCGAAATCTCCCGCCACCACTGCGACAAGCAGGAATACGCTGAGTTCTGCGGGGGTGCCAAGAAGTACACCTAGGAGTGTCACGACCGGTGCGGCGAGTAAATTTGCGGGGAATTCTGGCTGTCCTCGCGGGCGTGCTGCTGCCACTGCCACTCATCGCGCTACTGGGCCATGCGCTGCAGCCACATCCACCCAAGGTTCGCCCGGGGAGCAGACAGATCATCCCGGTTCTCGACGATCAGACCCGCTCGCGGCTGAGTACGTATCACCATGACTGCGGACTGAATTCGGAGTGTGAACCTCCAACCGCTGGACTGCTGTGCGGCGGCGGCTCGCAGCACTGGTGTGGGCGCCCGTGTCACCCAGGTGATGCAGCAAGCTGTGCTACCGGCTTTTTCTGCGCGGACACCGCTCCGGAACCCGCGTGCTTGCCCACGTGCGAGGCGCAGGGGTGTCCGGAAGGCCAGCACTGCATTCGCTTTGATGAGGGCGCCTCGGTGTGCGCGAAGGTCTACGGGCCCCATTGCCAGCAAGCCCCCTGTTCCCAAGATCGCAAATGCCGCGTGGAGGTTGAGCCGACGCTTCCAGGCAAGGTGTGGATGGAGTGCGTCGAGCGATGCGGCGAAGGCTTTCCTCCCTGCTCAGCAGGGAAAGCCTGCGATGGGTGGCAATGCAAACCTGCCTGCACCCCACAACCCCCTGATCCGTGTGGAGATGGCTACCACTGCGTCCAGCGCAGGCCGGACAGACCCTTTGTTTGCATGCCGGAGTCGTGGCAACTGCCGTGACTGCGATGCTCAGGCGGCTGGTGAAGGGCGCTTGCGCGGGAGGCGAGGCAGCGCGGGCTTGGCGGGGGGCTCCTCGGGGCGCACTGGCTCGGCCTCCACCACCACCGCCGCATCCGGAGGCACCGGCGGCCCCAGCGCCACCAGGAGATGCCGGTACGCATCCTCCAGCCGCCGGTGCAGCGCGGTGAAGGTTTGCTGCACGGTGCTGGGCATGTCCTCGGTGTAGGTGAAGTACCAGCGCATCTCGTCCAGCCGCTCGTAGAAGCCGTGCACCACCGCCTGCTCCGGCTCCGGCAGGTGCACCAGGTCGTGGAACGTGGCGCTGTTGAACCGCGTGGCGATGGTGGTGAGCATCGGCTCGCGGCTGCGCAGGCGCGAGAACAACACGAACATCTCGTCCCGGCGTGCCTCCAGCCGCCGCATGATCAGCGCGGCATCCAGGGCAATGAGGTTGCGCACACGCGCGGGCGTCTCATCCAGCTTCTTGCGGCGGGCCATGCCCCTCGAAGCCTACTACGAAACCCGGGAGCCGATCGCTCGGCCCCGGGCCGCTACCGCGCTCCTGCCGGGCGGAGAGGGAAAGGGCCGCGCCCTCTCACCTCCCCTGCTCCCGGCGGGAGGGCCTACTCACCCTGCGTGGAGGCCACGCCGGACTTCTTCAGCTCCTCGTCGATCACCTTGCGGAAGACCTCGATGGGCTTGGCGCCCACGATCTGCCGGCCGTTGACGAAGAAGGTCGGCGTGCCGCTGGCGCCCAGCTGCGTGCCCTGCGCCGAGTCCTTGGAGATGTAGTCCTCGAACTTGTTCGAGTCGAGCGCCGCCTTGAACTTGTCCATGTTCAGGCCCAGCTCCTGCGCGTACTTCTCCAGCGAGGGCCGATCCAACGCCGTCTGGTTGGAGAAGAGCTTGTCGTGCATCTCCCAGAACTTGCCCTGCTCGTTGGCCGCCATGGAGGCCACCGCCGCCAGCTTCGCGTTCGGGTGGCGCGGCAGCGGCTGGTGCTTGAAGGCGATGCGCAGCTTGCCCTTGTACTCCTCCTCGAGCTGATTGACCGTCGTCGCCGCACGCGAGCAGAACGGGCACTCGAAGTCCGAGAAGGCCACCAGCGTCACGGGAGCGTCCGCCGCGCCCTTCACCGGCGCCGTGCCCAGCTCCACCTTCTGCACCGGCGGCTCGGGCGGCGCCGGCGGCGCGCTCACCCCGTGCGTCAGCACCGCGGCGTAGATGTCCGTGGGCTTCATCCCCTCGTTCACCATCATCTGCGCCTTGCCCAGCTCCTCCTCGATCGCGGCCCGGAAGATCTCGATGGGCTGCGCCCCCGAGAAGAACCGGCCATTCACGAAGAAGGACGGCGTGCCGCCCGCGCCCAGCTGCTTCGCCAGCGCGTCATCCCGGTCCACGATGGCGGCGGTCTTCGGATCGGCCATGTCCTTCTTCCAGCGCTTGATGTCCAGGCCCACCTCCTTGGCGAACGTCTCCAGGCTGGCGTCATCCAGCGTCTTCTGA
This sequence comes from Hyalangium sp., assembly GCF_045802625.1. Taxonomy (NCBI): domain Bacteria; kingdom Pseudomonadati; phylum Myxococcota; class Myxococcia; order Myxococcales; family Archangiaceae; genus Hyalangium; species Hyalangium sp. Next base: position 16,866 of record NZ_JBJMQP010000022.1, read on the forward strand.
TTGGCGAAGAGCTTGTCGTGGTACTCCCAATACTTGCCCTGCAGCTGGGCCGCCGCGGCCGCCAGCGCCGCGGGACGGGCGCGCGGGTGGAACGGCAGCGGGTGGTGCTTGACGACCAGGCGCAGCTTGTCGCCGTAGTCCTCCTGGACCTGCTTGACGGTGGCGCTGGCACGGCCGCAGAACGGGCACTGGAAGTCGGTGAACTCCACCATCGTCACCAGCGCGTCCTCCCGGCCCTTCGAGGGCGAGTCCTCCAGGGGGACCTTGAAGACGGTGGGCGAGAGGATGGGCCGCTGCGCGGGCTGAGCCGGAGCCGCGGGCGCCTGAGCCGGCGCAGGGGCCGCGGCGACCTGCGCGGTCGCGGCCTTCGAGTCCGTCGGGCCCGAGTTCGTGGTCCAGATCATCCGCCCCACGCCCACTCCCAACACCAGGCCCAGAACGAGGCCCAACACACCTGTCTTCATCTCTTCACTCCGTCGAATATCGATTGAAAGGCTAGAAAGGCTCGGGCGCACCGAGACCGCGAGCGCCCGCAACTCTACGCGAGAGTGAGCCGAGCCGCTCCGGAGTTTCAGGTTTCCCTTGAGCGGAGCCCGATCAGGCGAGCGAGGGCTTCTCAGGTAGGAGTCTCCCCTTCACCCGCTCACTGAAGCCTCAGACGCCGATCTTCTTCCGAGGAACCGAGATGTCCCTCACCGAGGACTGGCCGCTCTTGCGCACGCCGATCAGCACCTGGGTTCCCTCGGGGCCACGGATGCGCTGCACGGCTCCGACGAAGCCCAGCTCCGTCACGGGCGTGCCCTCGATGCGGACGAGCTCGTCTCCGGGGACGAGCCCGGCGGCCTGGGCGCCTCCGCCGGGGACCACCTCGCCCACGATCAGCGCGTCGCCTCGGGCCTTCAGGACGGCGCCAATACCCACGAACTCCACCTTGGGACCCGCGTCGGGTTCCGTGGCAGTCAGCTCGATCACCACGGGGACCCCGGGCCGGATCGCCGAGAGGAGCCGGCCGTTGTACCCCGGAGCGGAGGCCGTCAGCGTCACCCCCGTGCCTGGAATGCCTTCCAGCGAGAAAGTCCCGTCGGCCCCGCTCACCGCGTCGAACAGGGGTGCGAGCGCGTCGGTAGCCATCAAGCCCTCCACGGCCACACGCGCTCCGGCGATCGGCACCCGCGTCCCGGCGGAGAGGACCGTGCCCTCGAGCCGGGCTCCCCGCGTGAGCGTCACGTCGGCGCGGACCTCCTGGGCTCCCTCGGTCACTTCGACATCCCGCTCCGTGGGGACGAAGCCCGCGGCGCTCACCTGGACCACGTAGCGGCCCGGCGTCAGTCCTCGGAACTCGAAGTGGCCCTCGGCGTCGATGAACCGCGCCTGCGCGAAGGAGAGCCGCTCGAGCGGGCCGTACCGCGTCATGACGTCCACGACGAAGGCCGGCACGGCAGTTCCCGCCTGCTCCATCACGAGCCCCGCCAGCGTCACGCCTCCGGAGAGCCGCAGCGTCACTCCGCTCGCGGGCACGCGCACGTCGAAGGCCCGGCCCGGCGCAAAGCCCACCGCGCTCGCCGAGACGTCATACAAGCCCGGCTCGAGTCCCTCGACCACGAAGCTCCCATCGGCCTCGGCGACGGCCTGGTAGCCGTCTCGCGTGCCGTACTCCTGGGGATAGGCGCTGGCGGCGGACATCACGGAGACGAGCGCTCCCGCGGCTCCGGTCCCATCGGGCGCCAGGACACGGCCTTCGACACGGGCCTCCGTGCGAGCGCTCTCCGCGGCCTCCGCGGGCATGCGGAGCTCGACGCGGTGGCTCGCGAGGTTCTCGTCGTAGATCCGCGCGCGCGCCACGCCATGCGCCGGGTGACGGGCCTCCACCTGGGCGCCCTCGGGCGCGGTGAAGCGGAACTCGCCGTGCTCGTCCGTGGTGAAGCGATCCTTCACGGGGAACAGCACGGTCTCGCCCGCGCGGGAGGTGAGCATGCGCACCGTCGCGCCGGGGATGGGCGCTCCCGAGGCGCTCAGGACCAGCCCGACAAGCTCCTGCGTCGGCGTCAGCGCGATGACGACCTCGCGTACCAGCAGGCCTTGCACGGCGGACAGCGCGATCGGGCTCCGTCCCCACTCGGGCCCGAAGGGCAGGAAGCCATCGGCGCGAATAGCGGCCACCTGGTACATGCCCGGCGCCGAGGGCCGGAACTCGAAGCGTCCCTCCGCGTCCGTCACCAGGGAAGCCGCCCCACGGGCACCGGCGAGCGTCACCTCAGCGCCGCGGATCCCCTCCCCCGTCGTCGCGGAGACGATGCGTCCCAAGAACGCTCCCGCGGATGCGGACGCGCTGCGCTCGAGCGTGACGCGCGGGAGCTGCCGCACGGGCTCGGTGGGCGCTGGGGAGGCGGCGTAAGGCATGCCCATCGCCACGACGGGGGCTTGAGGGCTGGAATCGGAATCCGAATCAGCATCGGAGGCGGTGGCGGTCCGAGAGGCCCCGCTCTTGCCGCTGGGCTCATGGGCTCGAAGCAGGAACAGCCCGAGCACTCCTCCGACGAGGACGAGCGCTCCCACCCCGAGCATCATGCGACGGCGTCCAAGCATGGCCTGACTGTATTCCGGGTCCAAGCCCGAAGGAACACTCTTCAGGTCGGCAGCGGCCCATCCTCCCTGTGAAGTAGGCCACCCACCGGGAGGACCTGGGGCGGCGCGGTGCCCAGGTGTGGAGCACGAGTTGACGTGTATCGCAAAGAGCGCTCGGTCCGCTCTATGCTCCGCAAAGTCGGGGCCAGGGGGAACCAGCACCACTGAGTGAACTGCATGAGGAGCCCATGGCTGTCGAAAACGGAGTGAGCCCGCGATCTGGCGGGTCCAGCACAGCGGAGCCACCGGAGCAGGCCGCCAAGGCCCTGGTCGACGGAAGCATCTCGCTGATGGATCAGGGGAAGTTCGAGGAGCTCCTGGTCCTCATTGATGAGGTGCTCCAGCGTTTTGGCGAAGCCTCCGAGCTGGCCGTGCGAGTGCAGGTGGCCCGGGCCTTCATCGGCAAAGCCATCGCCCTGGGGCAGCTGGAGCGCTTCGAGGAGTCCCTGGCCGTCTGCAACGAGGCAGTCCAGCGCTTCGACGGCACCAGCCACGCGAAGCTGCGAGAGGTCGTCGCGAAGGTGCTCGTCCACAAGACGCATGCCCTGATGGGACTGAAGCGTCCCGAGGCGGCCCTGGCCGTCAGCGAGGAGCTGCTCCGGCGCCATGACGGCTCCGAGGAGCAGGAGCTGCGGGTGGCGGTGGCCGGAGCGCTCCTCAACAAGGCCGAAGCCCTGGGAGAGCTGAACCGCCTCGAAGAGGCCCTGCGCCTCTATGACGACGTGTTCCAGCGGTTTGGCACCGCGGGAGATCCCGTGCTGCGCCACACCGCGGCCCTGGCGCTCCTGAGCAAGTCGATCTTCCTGAGGCTGTCGAACCGCCACCGGGACGCGCTGGCCACCTATGACATGCTGCTCCAGCGGTTCAGCGACGCGCAGGAGCCGCAGCTGCGTGACCTGGTCGCCACGGCGCAGCAGAGCAAGGCGCGGACCCTGGACTCGCTCAAGCGCGCCGAAGAGGAGCTGGCGCTCCGGGATGACGTGGTCCGGCGGCACGGAGACTCGAGTGAGCCAGCGCTGCGGGAGAAGGTGGCCAAGGCGCTGATGGAGAAGTCAGAGATCCTCCGGTGGCACCACCGCTCCGAGGAGATGGTGTCCACCTTCGACGAGCTGTTGCGCCGCTTCGATGGGGCGAGCGAGCCCATGCTGCGTGAAGCGGTGGCCGAGGCGTTCCTCTACAAGGGCGTCGTGCTGGGGAACCTGAAGCGCACCTCGGAGGCCGTGTCCGTCTATGACGCGATGATCCCGCGCTATGGCGGCCCGAGCGAGCCCTTGGCGGTGCGGGTCCGGGTGGCCAAGGCGCTGACGTACAAGGCCGTGTTCCTGGGGAGACTGGATCGGCGCGAAGAGGAGGTCGCGGCCTTCGACGAGCTGGACCGCCGCTATGGCGGAGAGAGCGAGCCGGAGGTGCGTGAGCAGGTGGCTCGGGGGCTGGCCTGCAAGGCCGAGATCCTCTGGAAGATGAACCGCCTGGAAGAGGCGCTGGCGGCCTACGACGAGCTGGCGCACCGGTTCAGCGCGGCGACGGAGCCCCCCGTGCGAGCGCATGTCGCCGAGGCCCTCAGTGACGCGGGCGCGGTGTTGATCTTCGAGGCGAAGCGGCTCTGGGCGCAGAAGCGCGATCAGGCGCTGGCGTTCCTGGAGCGGGCGAGCACGAAGGTCTCGGCCTCACTGGAGCGCGGACCGCGGGGGTCCGGCGCCCTGTGGAACGCGGGGTACATCGCCTTCCTCCGAGGCCAGCGCGATCAAGCACGCTCGCTGCTGGCGGAGTCCCTGCGCATCGGCGGAGAGCGGCAGCGCTCCAAGGCTCTCCAGGACGGCGCCCTCTCCCCCATCCCCGAGGACGAGGAGTTCCGGGCCCTGGTGCTCGCGCTGTAACGCGGGGGCCAGCGTCACCCGACGGATTTCCAACCCGATCGCATCAGGGCAGGTGGCAGGCGATGATGCCGGGAAACCGCTCCGGAGTGATGTCATGGCCTCCCGCCTCTCCCCTCGTGCCCTCGCGCTCCTCGCCGCCATGCAGGATCGGCGTGGGATGCTCGATCGCCTCCGCGGAGCGAAAGGTCCCCACCGCGAGGCGCTGCTGCTGGAGCTGGGCAATACCGGCGAGCCCTCCGTCATCCCCGAGCTGGTGCGCTCCCTGCTGCCGGTGGCCGTGGGTTCGGAGCTGCGCGCCCTGGCGCTCGCGCTTCACCATCTGACCAGCTCGCTGGGCTCTGAAGAGGCCCGAGCCGTGGAGGAAGCCCTGCGCTGGCCCGGCTGGTCCGCGGTGGAGTACCAGAGCCACACACCGCGGGACATGACTCGCTACACGGGACTGCCTCCCGTCGTGTTCGCCCTGCTCTCCTGCCACCCAGACGGATACGTGCGCGAGGCGGCACTGCGGGGACTGCATGGACGGGATGCGGGACCGGCGTGGCCCTTCCTCCTGCTGCGCATCAATGACTGGGTCCGGCCCGTACGAGAGGCGGCGCTCGCCACGGCGGAGGAGGCCCTGCCGCGGCTCGCTCCCGAGTGGCTGGTGCGTCACCTCCCCTTGTTGCTGCGCCTGCGTACAGGCGGGCGCGCGAACCACGAAACATTCGTGGAGCATGTCCTGGAGAGGCTGCGCGCTCCGGAAGGCCGCGGAGCCCTGCACGAGCACCTGGATACGCTGAAGGGCCCGGCGTGGCGCATGACCTATCAGCTCCTCGCGGAGGGTGATCCGCAGAACGCGCCGGCCCTGCTGGAGCGAGCACTCGAAGGCTCGGACACGGCGATGCAGTGCTGGGCCGCCCACCACGTGGCGGACGTCTTCCACGGCGAGGCGCTGCGCGAGCTGCTCGCGCGCATGGAGCACAGCCGGCTGATGCCCGTGCGCCGCGAGGCCTACGTGCTCTATGTCCAGCGCATCCCGGAGCTGGCCGGCCCCAAGCTCCGCGAAGCGCTGCTGGATCGGCACCCTGCCATCCGCGAGTACGCGCAGCGGCGCCTCTCGGGAGCGGACCTCGCGGGCTTCTATCGCGAGTCTCTCCAGGAAGGCCCCCGGCTGCACGCGGCGCTCGCGGGACTCGGGGAGACGGGCCGGGCACCGGACGCCACCTCCGTGGAGCCCTTCCTGCACCACTCGAAGGTGCGCGTGCGCCGCGAGGCGGTCCGTGCCTACTCGAAGCTTGCCGGAAACACCGCGGAGGAGCGGATGCGCGAGTGCTTCGTGGACCCGGCCCCCAGCGTCTCACGGGCCGCGGCGGCAGAGCTGAGACGGCAGCCCGGCTGGGTGAGCGCGCCGTGGCTGCGGAGATGGTTCGCTCCCGAGACACCGCCGCACCTCTCTCTGGGCGCGCTGCAGCTCTCGGACGTGCTGTCCAAGTGGGACGCGCCGCTCGTGCCGCTCGCGGCCATGGGAGCCGCCAATCCCGCGCTGGCCGAGCGAGCGCTCCGACAGCTCAAGGACTGGCTCGCTCGCTTCAACCAGGACTTCACCCAGCCCACCCGGCCCCAGCTTCAGGCGCTGAAGGCGCTGGTGGACACCACACCGGGGCTGGAGTCAGCGCTGCAGCGAGAGTTCGCTCACCTCCTGCAAGCCTTCGGGCCTCTGTAGGATCGGCGATTCATGGGAGAGGGGTGCGCGTGCGACGAGGGATGAGCAGACGCATGGTGGAGTGGAGCATCGCGCTGGTGCTGGGGCTCCAAGCGCCGCGGGCCGTTGCTCAACAGGAGGCACCTTCCCCGGCCCCGGACGAAGAAGCGCCCCCGCCTACGCCCGAGCCAGGGCCCACGGTCCTGGGCGTGGTGGACGACCTCGTCGTGGTCGGCACGGAGAAGACGCTGCCCGAGACGGTGCAGGCGTACGCGAGATTGGATCCGGGCGACACCCTCACCTCCGAGGAGCTCCCCCGGGTGGAGCGGCGGCTCGTCGCCACGGGGCTCTTCCAGAGCGTGAAGGTGAGCACGCAGCCCACGGGCGAAGGCCACGTGCGGGTGGTGCTCGCGGTGGAGGACAAGGCCTCGTGGGTGGTGGCGCCCACCTTCTCCGTGTCCAACTCGAACATTGGCGGCGGAGTGCTGTACGCGGAGAGCAACCTCTGGGGCCGCAGCAAGAAGTTCGCGGCGGCGCTGCAGGTGAGCACGGCCGAGAGTGGCCTGTTCGTGGGCTTCCTGGATCCGAACCTGTTCGGCTTCCCTCAGGTGCGGCTGACCTTCGAGGGGCAGGCCCGCAGCGATCGGGTAGAGGAGTACCGGCCGGACGCCAGCCAGCCCGTGCCCGAGGTGGTGCGCCGCACGCGGCTCAACTCGGCCTCCGCCGCGAGCGAGCTGTCGGTGATGATCGCCGAGCGCGTGCGGGTGGGAGCGAAGTACCGGGTGATGCTCATCGACGCCCAGCCTCCGAGCCAGGACACTCCGGTGACGGCTCCTGCCTTCGAGCCCGGCCCCGTCCAGCGCGATGCCTCGCTGCGGCTGGTGGTGGGCGTCGACACGCGGCAGAACCTCCAGGCCATCATGGAGGGGCTGAACATCGAGGGCTCGCTGGAGCTGTCGAACCCGGGCGTATGGAGCGACTTCCGCTACAAGCGCTTCGGCCTGCTGTACCGGCACGGCATCCGCTTCTTCGAGGAGCACAACCTGGTCCTGCGCGGCGAAGCGGTGGCGGGAACGGAGCTGCCTTTCCACCAGGAGCTGGTGGCGGGCGCCAGCTCGCTGCGAGGCTTCCTGTACCGGCAGTTTCGCGGCGACACCCGGCTGTCCTTCACGGCCGAGTACCACTTCCCCCTCTTCACCATCCGCTCGCTGTCCTTCCGAGGCGTGGGGTTCTCGGACACGGGGATGCTGATGTGGCGAAGCCTCCCGGCGGACCTGCAGCTGCGGGACGTGAAGGGGCGGGTGGTGCGCGGCTACCTCCCGGATGCCAAGAGCGGGCTGGACGGCGCCACGGTGGCGCAAGGCGTGGGCGTGGGCCTGCGCCTGTTCCTGCGCAGCGTCGTGCTCCCGCTGGTGGGCGTGGACGTGGCCTACGGCGTCAACTCGGGCGAGATCCGCTTCTACGTGGTGGCGGGCGTCAGCCCCTCGTGAGCCGCTCGGGGCTCACGGTTAGCTGGCGCCGCTGCCGGTGATGACGACGGGCACCGTCTTGAGGATGAGCCCCAGGTCGGTCAGCAGGGTCCAGTTGTCGATGTACTGCATGTCCAGGTACATCCACTCCTCGAACGAGATCTGGTTGCGGCCGGAGACCTGCCAGATGCACGTGAGGCCCGGACGCACCGACAGCCGGCGGCGCTGCCAGGCGGCGTACTTCTCCACCTCCTTGGGCAGCGGCGGGCGCGGGCCCACCACGCTCATCTCGCCGCGCAGCACGTTGAGCAGCTGCGGCAGCTCGTCGATGGAGTACTTGCGGATGAACCGCCCGATGGAGGTGATGCGCGGGTCGTTCTTGATCTTGAACACCGGGCCGGTCTGCTCGTTCATCGCCTCCAGCTTGAGGCGGAGCTCCTCGGCGTTGACCACCATGGAGCGGAACTTGAGCATGTTGAACGTCTTGCCATGCAGCCCCACGCGCTTCTGCTTGAAGAAGATGGGGCCCCGCGAGGTGAGCTTGATCAGGATCGCCACCACCACCAGCAGCGGCGAGAGCACCGCCAGCGCCGCGCCCGACGCGATGATGTCGAACAGGCGCTTGATGGCCATCTGGTGAGGCTGCGGCGCGTGCGTCACGAAGTGCAGGTAGCCATCCGCCACCGCGTGGGAGTCCTCGGCGCGGGCCCGATCCATGCGGAACGGGTGCGCGGGAATCGCGAACGGGATGCCAAAGCGCTCGCACAGCTTGATGGCCGCCTGCATCTCCTGGCCGTGCTTCTGCACGTTCCCCGAGATGTAGACGATGTCCACCGGCACCTGGCACAGCACCTCCTCCAGCCGATCCGTCTTGCCCAGCACCGGCCCCGGAACGGCGGACAGCAGCTGCTCGCTGTTGAAGGCCAGGTAGCCGATGACGTGCCGGCGCCCCCGGGTGATCAGATCCTCGCCCGTGAGCCGGCCCATGGCGCCCACGCCCAGGATGAGCGCCTCGTCGAGCGGCTCCTCGCGCACCGCCAGCCGGCGGAACACCAGCTGGCGCAACCCCAGCACGCTCAGCCACAGCAACAGCGGGAAGAAGCTCAGCGCCACCACCGGCATACCGCCGGCAATCAGCATGCGCTCCAGGTAGAGCATCCCCGTGACGGACACCACGGTGATGGACACCAGCGCCAGATCATCCAGCGGCGCCCGGTCCGAGAAGCGCGGATCGTACAGGCACAACGTGGTGCCCAGCAGCACCCAGCCCAGCCCCGCCATGCCCAGCAGCAGCCACATATCCGGGTTGGTGAGCTGGATCGAATGCCCCATCAACACCGTGGAGCCCAGCAGTGCCCCCATCACCAACATCAGATCCACCAGCAGGTTCAGCTTCGCGGCGAAGCCCGGCGCCAGGCGCCCGAGTGTCGACCTCGGCGCGGGAGGCGGCAGGGACAGCCCTCGGGTCTCCGAGCCAGAACTGGCCGGCGACGCGGCCTCGGCCATGGACTTGGAGAGCTGCGCTGCGAGATGAGGGGACTGCATAACGACCTCCCGATGCTCGACAAATCACTCAGGGGCTCGATCCAGCTCGCCCCCAACACGACGGACTATACCGGGTTTCTAGCTTTTTCCTTCAAAAAAACTGGAATTTGATGGTGTAACCACCCATCGTCCATGGGTCATCAAATACCCAGTCCTCTTGCTGGGAGCGTTCTCGGTCAGGAGGTTGCGCGCCAAGGCCCGCGACGACGAGGAGCGCCGGGGGATCCAACGCTATGGGATCATCTCCGGCGCCATCGCGAGCACCTCGGTGATTGGCATGTGCGTCGGCACGGTCTACGAGCTGCCGTATCAGTTCTTCATCGGGCTCTGGGCGGGCTATGTCGTCCTCTATGACTGGCTCGTGCTGATCTACCTGCCTCGCGTCACCGCCCGGAGGCTCGCCCTGGAGCGAGCAGAAGACTCCTCCTCGGTGGCCCGCCAGCGCCGCGAGCGCCTGGCCTCGCTGGTGATGCCTTACTGCGCCAACCGGCTGTTGATGTTCTCCCGGCTGTCGACCGCCTGCTGGGCCTTCTCGCGGTCCTGCTTGATCTGCCGCTGCGTGCGGCAGATCCGCTGAGGGATGTGGCTGCCCGTCATGGGGACCTCTTCACAGACGAGGGTCTGATCCGGATCCTTCTTCGCCACCGCCGCCTTGTCCTGCTGCTGGCTCCCCTGAGCGGTTGCCGCTGGCGCCTGTTGCGGCGGCGCAGCGGTGGCGCATCCCAGAGTCAGTCCCAACATCGCCACTGCGCCAAGTCTCGTCCTCTTCACGTGGGAGTCCCCTGTCACCTGCCGTCAGCAGCGTGAGCTGTTCAGGCCACAGGATAGCGTCAAGGCGGCTCGGAGTCGGCCCCCGCCTCAGGTGGCCCTCCGCCGCATGCGGAACCCGCCGAGCCCCTCGTAGACCTCCAGGAGCGCGTCATCGATGCGCTCCAGCCAGTGAAGCACTCGCGAAGGGCTGGGCGAGGCTCCTTTCGTCTCGGAGGCCAGCACCTGGCGCGCGGACTGGATCGCGCCATTGACCGGCCAGGGCTTCTCGGTGTCTTGCCTCACCATGGAGGACGCCACGTCACGGGCATTCTTCGCGAGTTGGAGCTCCAGGGAGCGAACATGTTCCTCACTGGCGGGGTGCCGCACACAGTCAGACGCCAGTTGCCTCACGAAGAAGGCGAGCGCCGAGAAGGCATGGACGAGCCGCAGCGCATTGCGATCCGCCAGGAACTTGCGCGCCGTGAGGGGACGCGCCGCCTCCAGGACCTCTCGCAGCTTCGCGTCGATGTCCCTCACCCGCTCCACGGCCACGGGGCCCGGAAGCACCGAGGCGGCAGCGAGGAATGACGCGACGCTGTGAAGCGCCTCGACGGCGGCCCGCTGGACCCGGAAGCCCGTGCGCGAGGGAAGAAGCACGATCGCCACCACCGCGCCAATGCCAGCGCCGATCAGGGTCTCCTCCACGCGCAGGAAGAGCAGGCCCGGCGAGTAGCGCCCGAGCAGGCTGTAGAGCACCGACAGGAGCGCGGTGAACCAGAAGACCATCCACGCATAGGAGATCCGGATCAAATAGAAGCCGAGGAAGACGCAGACGAAGATGAGCGAGAACTCAAGATCGCGGTGGCCGCTCACCACGGTCGCCAGGAGGACCCCCGCCACCACACCGATCAAGGTGCCGAGGATGCGATGCCACGCGCGCAGCAGGATGTCGCCCTGCGTCGAGGCCCGGTTGAAGATCACGAACGCGGCAATCACCGCCCAGTACCAACGAGCGCTCGAGACGCGATGGCCCGCGAAGAGAGCGAGCCCACACGCCACCGTGGCTTGAATTGCCTGACGGGTGGAGGGATGGAGCCTCGATGGCTCGGGCTCCAAGGTGGAGGGCCCCGGCCCGGGCGCCGAAGCGTCTTCCGGTGCGCTCGACGGGCTGGTGCTCGGCTGGGGAGGCCGGGAGAACAGCTCACGGAGTTGCTCCAGCGAGGCCTCGACGGCCGCTCCCGCACTGATACTCCCCTCGATCCGCTTCCCGGAGTGTGCCTTACCAGCCTCCCGGAGCTCTCGCCGAAGCGCGGCCAGACGTCTCGCCAGAGCCTGCTCCTCCGAAGCGGGCGGCCGGGCCTCCAGGAACCGGCCAAGCTCGAACGCGAGCCGCTCCGCGGTGAGCTCCAGGTCGAGCAGGTACTCGCGCACGTCCATCGGCCGGAGCCCGTGGGCGAGGATCGCCAGGTCCGCACGCCCGAGGTGTTGCTCCACTGCCAAGGCAGCCTCGTTCACCCGCCAGATCGCGCGCCGGAACAGCCCCCTCCTGCGGCGCTCGTTCGACATCTCGAGCGCATCGGAGAAGTCCGCCAGCAGCAGGGGGATGGACCGCCGGAAGGCCGTGAACGTGCGGCGGAGCGACGCCGTGGGCCGATCCGGCACCAGCCAGATCCGGACCCCGTACGAGACGAGGGCAGCCACGACGACACTGGTGATGACCCAGGGGAGCTGCGCCACAGGAGCGTGGAAGAAGAGCGAGAGGAAGAGCGTCATGAAGGCGATCATCCCCAGCGCCAGCCCGCGAGGGCCGAAGCGCCGAGCCGCCACCGCCAGGAAGATCACCAGGAGGAACACCAGCGCGCTGATCCACAGGCTCGCCGCGGACAAGGTGCCCAGCACCACGGCGGCCACGGCGACGGGCAGCGCGCCGAGCAGGGTGATCCGCTGCTGACGGGGGAGCGGATCCTGCACGTTGATCGGCACCGTCATCCCCGTCATCACGCCCGTCAACGCCAGCATCAGCGGCTGGTGGAAGAGCTTCCCCAGCACGAAGATGGCCACCAGGCTGAGGGCAATTCCCAGCGTCGCGCGCAGCCCCATCTTCAGGCGCGCGAGATCCGGGTCCGACACCACGAGCCGGTCCCACCAGTACGAAGGCTGTAAGGCATACGCTCGCATCCGCTCCGCTCCCGCGTCGGCGAGCTCGGCTGCCTGACCTCTCCCGCTCGCTCATCCTGGACAATCTGAGGACGCATCCCGAGCAGTGCGCGGCTCTCTCGCAGGCTGGGCGGCGGCGCGGCGGCCCGGACGCCTGACTCGCCGCCTGCCCCCCGGGCCGCCTCTCGCCTCAGCGGGCGATATCGACCGGATCCAGCCCCTTGCCCAGCTCGAACGAGGCGCCCACGGCCCCGACGACACAGGTGCGCCGTTGCAGCCCCGCCAGCTCGCGCAGGCGGAACACCGCCTCGATACCCGTGCAGTGGGCCCCCAGGAGGTGGCCGAGCTTCAGCTCTCGCAGCCTGCGCCCCGTCCACGCAAGCGTCTGCTCGTCCGCGTTGAACAAGTGAAGCCCACCGATGACCGCGTGGATGGGAGCAGCCCGTACCTGCTGCCGGGCGAACTCCAGGATGTTGATGATGCCCGCGTGCCCGCAGCCCGTCACCACCACCAGCCCCTGCTCCGTGTCGATGACGAGCGACTGATCCTCGGGGATCGTGTCCTCGACGAGCCCCTGGGGACTCTGCACCTGCCCCTTGCCGCTCCAGTTATGCTCCGGGTTGGCACGGGGAACCGGGCCCGTGAGCCACACCCCCGGCGCCAGCTCCACCGGCCCGGCGTGCTCGATGAACGTCCCCCCCATGGCCTCGTATGGGGCGCGGAAGGCCAGCAGCGGATTGCCCTCGCCCGTCTTCCGGGGACGGCTCCAGAAGATGCCCGGGGCGACGTGGGCTCGGGAGAGCGCGGCCGGATTCTGCTTGGAGAGCTCTCGCCGCAGCGTGACGAGCCCTCCCGTGTGATCGTCATGGTTGTGGCTGAGGATCACATCGGTGACACCGGACAGATCGACGCCCAGCGCCTTGGCGTTCTGGAGCACGGTGTTCGGGAAGTACCCCGTATCGAAGAGGATCTTCCGCCCGTCCGCCTCGATGAGCGCGGAGAACCCCCACTCGCCCAGCACCTTGTCCTCCGCGAGCATCGTGGAGAGCACCGTCACCTTCAGGTTCTTCACGCGGGCGCGAGGAGCCTTGGTGTCGGGAGCGGCCGAGGGGGACTCGGCACGCGCGAAGGGCACGAGCAGCAGGGTCACCGCGGCGCACAAGAGCAGGCGGAGCGTCTTCATGCCTTCAGGATGCGCCAGAGTGAGGCCGTCAGCCAATGGCCCCAGCGCCTCTACGGCGGACAGGGCCGCATCTCGAGCTGCCACTCGCCTTGGACGCAGACGCCGGCCAAGCCGCAACAGGACGCGCCACAAGCCACCCCGTTGGGCTCACAAGGGCCGCCTTGCTGAAACCCTCCCAGCTCACACGCCGCCGGGCCTGGCGCCTCGCAGCGGTACGTCGGAGGCGCCGGAGGCGGCAGCGCACGCGCCACCCCACTGCACTCGTACTGGATGCGCTCGGAGCGATAGGCACAGGCCACCCCCTCCGGATAGATGCAGACGATCCCGGACCTCGCGGACGCTCCCGCAGGCACGTCTCCGGCCTTGCGGGGACAGGCGCCCTCGAACTGCGGCGAACAGCTCCCCCGGGCTCGCACGTACCACTGCCCCAGGTAGCACTCCGAGATGGTGCCGCACTCCGGGTGCTCGGCGTAGGTGCAGCGCTGCCCGTGTTGCGTGCACGAGCTCAGCTCCGCGGGAGGCTCGGAAGGACACGCGGGCGCGGGCGCGGGCGCGGAGGAAGCAGCCTCAGTGCCCGCGTCCTCATGATCAGACACGGAAGCGCTGGCACGCGACTCCGGAGCAGGGGCCGGCTTGGGGGACGCGCACCCGCAGAGCACGGCCATCACGACAGCAACCCGCTTCCAGGAGCTCATTCCGAGCGCATCGCCTCCACGGGATCCAGCTTCGCCGCCCGCGCAGCGGGGTAGATCCCGAAGAGGAGGCCCACGCCCGAGCTCATGCCCAGCGACAGCGCCACCGCCCAGGGAGGCACCTCCGTGGGGAAGCCCAGCATCCACCGCCCCAGGAAGGCCAGCCCGAAGCCCAGCCCCACCCCGATGGCCCCGCCCACTAGCGCCAGCATCACCGCCTCGGTGGCGAACTGCCCCAGGATGCGCCGCTTGCGCGCCCCGAGCGCCTTGCGGATGCCGATCTCCTTCGTCCGCTCCGTCACCGACACCAGCATGATGTTGAGGATGCCGATGCCGCCCACCACCAGTGACAGCAGGCACACGCCGAAGCCCGCGATCGTGATCACCTGCGAGAGCTGGTTGAAGGAGTCCGTCATCGACTCGTTGGTGACGACCTCGAAGTTGTCCTCCTCCTGAGGCCCCACTCCGCGCCGGCGCCGCAGCAGGTTGGACACCTCGTCCTGCGCCTTGCTCACCAGCTCCGGATCCCGCGCCTGGATGTTGAGATCCAGCGAGCGCTTCTTGCCGTAGAGCAGCATGAAGGTCGGCAGCGGCGTGATGACCAGGTTGTCCATGCTCATCATCCCCAGGAAGCTGCCGCGCCGCTGCAGCACCCCGATGATGGTGAAGGGCCGGCCCTTGATGCGGATCTCATGGTTGATGGGATCCACACCGGGAAACAGCGCCTCGGACACGTCCACGCCCACCACGGCCACGTTGCGCCCGTCCACCACCTCCGTCTCCGTGAAGAAGCGCCCGAACGCCACGGTGATGCCGCTCGTCTCCGGGTACTCGGCCGTCGCGCCGGTGATGCGCACCGAGGGCCGCGTCTCCGTGCTGGAGGTGGCCACCTTCTGGCCGCCCTCGTCATCCGCCGGGCCCACCGCCCTCACGGACGGACAGGACTCCACGATGGCGCGTGCGTCATCCACCGTCAGGTCCGGCCGCTTGGCGTACTTCTGCCAGTTGAAGCGCCCGAACCCCGAGGGCCACTTGGTGGCCTGGAAGGTGTTGGCGCCCAGCTGGGACAAGTCCCGGTTCACCTTGATGCGCAGGCCCTCGATGAGGGCCATCATCGTGATGACCGTGGTGACGCCGATGACGATGCCCAGCAGCGTCAGCAGCGAGCGCAGCGGGTTGCCCAGGAACGTGCCGAAGGCCAGCCGAAGGTTGTCGAGAAAGGCTCGCATGGGTCCGCCCGCTCACTCGTAGCGGAGCGCCTCCACAGGGTCCAGGTTCGCCGCACGCGCCGCCGGCCAGATGCCGAACAGCAGCCCCACCACGGCCGCGAAGCCCACGCCGCCCACCACGGTGAGCACCTGCACGTCCGCCGCCAGCGGAGTAATGAGCGACACCACCTTGGCCAGCCCCAGCCCCACCACCGTGCCCAGCGTCCCGCCCACCGCGGACACGGCCGAGGCCTCCATGAGGAACTGGAGCACGATGGTCTGCTTGCGCGCGCCCAGCGCCCGGCGGATGCCGATCTCCCGCGTCCGCTCGCGCACGGACACGAGCATGATGTTCATGATGCCGATGCCGCCCACCAGCATGGTGATCAGGCCCACGCCCACCGCCACGCCGTACAGCGCGCCAGTGAGCTGCTGGTAGGTGTTGGCCAGCATCTCCGGGCGGTTGATGGAGAAGTCGTCCGGCTCGCCGGCGGGCGTGCCGCGCACGCGCCGGAGGATGCCCGTGAGCTGATCCTCCGCCTGCTGCACCTCCTCCGCGCTGTGCACCGCGATGGAGATGCTGAACGGGCGCTGCTTGCCGAACGCCCCGTAGAAGGTCTTGAAGGGGATCAGCACGACGAGATCCTGGTTGTTGTCCAGGATCTTCCCCTTACGAGACAGCGTGCCCACCACCTGGAAGGGCTGGCCTTCGATGCGAATGGTCTGCCCGATCGGGCTGATGTTGGGGAAGAGCCCCGCCGCCACGTCCGAGCCGATGACGGCCACCGGCCGCGTCGTCTCGTCATCCGCCTCGGTGATGAAGCGCCCCTGCGTCACCTCGTAGCCCGAGATGACCAGGTACTCGCCCATCACCCCGTTGACGCCCACGTTGGCGAGCTGCTCCGCGCCGTGGGACACGTCCGCCGCGCGGCCCACGATGGGCGAGATGGCGGTGACATAGGTGGACTGGGAGCGGATCTGCTCCACCTGGGGCAGGGTGAAGTTCTTGCGGTTGCGGAAGGTCCACCAGTCCCCGCGGATCGCCCAGGGGAACTTGGAGACATAGAGGGTGTTGGCGCCGATGGTCGCCAGCTGCTTGTCGAACGAGGCGTTGAGCCCCTGGACGATGCCGATGATCGCCAGCAGCGTGGCGACGCCGATGCCAATGCCCACCGTGGTGAGCACCGTGCGCATCCGGTTGGCCTTCAGCGAGAAGAGCGCGATGCGCGCCCCCTCCATGACATCGACTCGGAAGACGCTCATGCGCCCCCCGCCGCCTGCGCCAGGGGCAGCCCGCGATCGGCGAGCGCCACCTCGCGCCCAGGCCCGTCCGCCACCACCTCCCCGTCGCTCAGGCGCACCGCTCGCGGGCAGCGCGCCGCCAGCTTGGGCTCGTGCGTCACCAGCACCAGCGTGTGCCCGGCCTTGTGCAGCTCCTCGAAGAGCCGGACGATCTCCTCGCCCGTGGTCGAGTCCAGGTTGCCGGTGGGCTCGTCCGCCAGGAGCATGGAGGGCTCGGCCACCAGCGCCCGGGCAATGGCCACGCGCTGGCGCTGGCCGCCGGACAGCTCGTTGGGCTTGTGGTGCATGCGGTGGCCCAGCCCCACCTTCTCCAGCGCCGCCCTCGCCTTCTCCCGGCGCTCGCGGGCCCCCACGCCGCGGTACACCAGCGGCAGCTCCACGTTGGACTGCGCCGTCTCGCGCGGCAGCAGCTGGAAGGTCTGGAAGATGAAGCCGATCTCCTTGTTGCGGATGAACGCCAGCTCGTCATCGCTCATGCGCGAGACGTCCTTCCCGTTGAGGAAGTAGCGGCCGGAGGAAGGCGTATCCAGGCACCCCAGCAGGTTCATCAACGTCGTCTTCCCCGAGCCGGACTGGCCGATGATGGCCACCCACTCGCCCCGGGCGATGCCGAAGGAGACACCGCGCAGCGCTCGCACCTCCTCGCCGCCCACGCTGAAGACGCGGGTGATGTCCAGCAGCTGGATGAGCCGGCCATCCGGACCGGCACCGTTCTCGGCCGTCACGACTTGCGCCCACCCTTCATGCCACCGGGGCCGCCCTGCTGGGGCTCGCGCACCGCGTCGCCGTGGTTCAGATCCTTGGAGAGCGTGCGGTAGGGGCCCTCGATGATGCGGTCCCCGTCCTGCAGCCCCTCGAGGATCTCCAGCTCCGTGTCCGAGGCGATGCCCGTGCGCACCCGGCGGATCTGCGCCTTGTTGTCCGCGTCCACCACGAAGACGACCTTGGCCAGCGACTCCGTCTTGCGCTTGGCCGTGAGCCCCCCGCCCTCCACCGGCGGCTTGTAGTCCGGCAGGATCTTCTCCGAGCGCACCGTCACCGCCTGGATGGGGACCAGCACCGCCTCGTTGTGCGTCTCCGCGGAGATGCGCACCTCGGCGCTCATGCCCGGCATCACCCCCGGCGGCCGCGAGTCCAGCGCCACGGTGACGGGGAACGTCGTCACCTCCGCCTCCGTGCCCGGGTTCTTGATCAGGGCCTTCTGGGCGATCTCCACCACCGAGCCCTGGAAGGAGTCGCCCTCCAGCGCATCCACCGAGACCTCGGCGGGCTGGCCGGGCTTGAGGTGCACCACCTCGTGCTCGCCCACCTCGATCTTCACCTCCATGGCGCTGAGCGCGGCGATCGTCATCACCACGTCCTCGGAGAAGTCCGAGCCGCGCACGCGCTCGCCCACCTCGCGCGACAGCTCGATCACGTTGCCGTCGATGGGCGAGGTGAGCGTCGTCTTCGCCAGATCCGTGGACGCCGCGTCATAGGCGGCCGCGGCCTGCTCGAAGCGCTGCTGCGCCGCCGCGACCCGCGCGTCCGCCGTGTCCTTGTTGGCCTTGGCCTGCTCCAGCTCGGCGGTGGAGGCCAGCCCCTTGTTCACCAGCCCCTCGACACGCACGTACTCGGCGGCGGCGCGCTGGGCCTCTACCGCAGACACCTGCACATCCGCCTTGGAGGCGTTCTGCGAGGCGCGCGCCTGGTTCACCGAGGCCTCGTAGCGCCGGCGATCGATCTTCCCCAGCACCTGACCCTTCGTCACCCGATCGCCCTCCTTCACCCCCAGCGCCACCAGATCACCGGAGAGGTTGGAGGAGATCTTCACCGTGGTGGCCGCCTGCACCTTGCCGGCCCCGGTGATCGTCCGGGTGATGGTGCCCTTGTGGGCCTTGGAGATCTGCACCTCGACCGTGGGCGGAGGACGCTCCTTCAGCCCACCCGCCGTAATGGCCGCAGCCCCCAGGAACAGGACTCCCGCGATGACAGCCTTCCACCACTTCATTTCGACTCCCCCGTGCTCAGGATTCCCATGGCCCGCATCAGCGCGAAGCGGGCAATCTCCACATCGACTCGGTTCCCCAGCAGGGTCAGCTCCGCCTGGGTGAGCTTGAGCTGCGCGTCGCGCACCTCCAGCGTCGAGCCCGCGCCCGCCTTGAAGCGCTCCTCTGCGAGCGCCAGGCTCTGGGCAGCGGCCTCCCGGTTCTCCGCCGAGAGCCGCGCCGCCTCGATCCGCGTCGTCAGCGCCTCGACGGCGGAGCGCACCGTGGCATCCAGCTCCCGCTGGGCCTGCTCCAGGTTCAGCTGCGCGGTGCGCACCGAGGCCTGCGCCCGAGCCACCTGGGCCTGGGTGGCCAAGCCACTGAAGATGTCCCACTGCAGAGAGACGGAGCCAGACACCGTGTTCTGCAAGCGAGGCTCGGTGAAGACGGGGCCCGGGCTGGGGCCTCCGCGCGAGTACGAGCCCTGCCCCACCAGCCGCGGGAAGTAGGCCGCGGTGGCGACGTCCTTGGCCAGCTCCGCGACACGCACCTGCTTCTGGAGGGCGACGATGAGCGGACGCCGCTGGCGGGCCTCGGCGAGCGCGGCCTCCAGGGCGGGGGCCGGAGCGGGGGCCGTGGTGAGCAGGCCGGGATCCTGGGCCGCCAGGGGATCTGTGCCGGGCCGAGCCAGCCACACCGCGAGCTGCGTCTGGTTGCCCACGAGCGACGCGCGGCTCTGCACGAGGTTGATACGATCGTTGCCCAGGTTCACCAGCGCGGACAGCTCCTCGCCCCGGCCAACGCGGCCCGCCTGGAAGAGCGCCCGGGCGCGCTCGAGCTGCTCCTGGCTGCGCTGCACCGTGGCCTCCAGCACCTGGATGGTGGCCTGCGAGCGATAGAGGCTGAAGAAGCGGTTGATGGCCTCCAGCTCAGCGGCGTCCGCCTGCTCTTGCGCCTGGCCGCGCGAGGCTTCCACGGCCACCCCGCTCTGCTCGAGCTGCGACCAGCGCGCCTGATCATAGAGAACCTGCGAGAGGCTCAGGGAGATGTCGTAGTTGCCACGAGTGGTGGCGGGCACCTCCACCGACTCCTGCACGAAGCCACCCGTGGTGGGGTCCGGCACGGTGGTGAAGACGCGCTGCCGGCCGATGAGGGCCCCGCCCGCGATCGTGGAGAAGCTCACCTGAGGCAGCAGCGGCGCGCGAGACAGGCGCACGTCCACCTGCGCGCGCTCCAGATCCAGCAGGGCCAGCAGGGCCTGGGTGTTGTTCCGTCCCTCGGCGCGGGCCTCAGCCAGGGTGATGGGGATGGTGCCCGCGGCGGGCGCGGCCTGGGTACCCGGCATGGCGCTGGTGCTGGACGGAGCCTGAGCGGGCTGCGTAGCCACGGGAGGCTGCGGGGCCACGGGAGGCTGCGAGGCCTGGGGAGCGGCGGTCAGCAGCGCCGCGATCATCAGGGCGTTCATCGCCCACCTCGCATGCCGGGACCGCCATGCCCACCGCCCATGGCTGGCAGCCCGATGGCGAAGATGCCCACATACATGGCATAGAGCACCACGGCCAGCAGCAGGGCCCGGCTCCGGCGCATCCCGGTGGCCGAGGAGAAGCCCAGCCCGAGCAGCCCCACGCTCCACAGCTTGAAGAAGTCCAGCGCGCCCATCACCTTCTGGAGCTTGGGAGACCACTCGCCGAGCGCCGCCAGGCTGGAGGGCACCAGCGTCTCCACCCGCGCCTCGGTCATCGAAAACTGCGCGGCGGCACAGCCCGCGAAGATGAAGTGGTAGAGGGCGATGGGCAGCATCGCGATGGCCGCCACCGTCATCATCCGCCCAAAGGCCGCGGGCGTGCCGAACAGCCACGCGGCGAACCACAGCACCGCCGCCAGCACCAGCACCATCAGCGGCATGAGGAACACGCCCTTGGCGATGCCTCCCACCAGCGCCTTGCGCGAGGTGGTCTGGATCTCGTCGGCGAGCTCGCTCTCCGAGTACCGGCTGATGTCACCGCTCGTCTCCAGCTTCTGGATCGTGGCCGGCGCCGCATCCCAGCGCAGGGCAAAGGCGGTGCCCGACAGCGACACGGACAGGCAGAGCAAGAGCAGAGGCCACACCCAGCGGCGGGCCTCAATGGCGGCCCCCATCCCGTCGAGCGGGTCGACGAGGACGCGGGCAGGTTGAGCAAGTGAGGTCATAAGATCGAAAGGTCCCGGCACTTTACGCTGATTGGCGCCCCTTGATTGCCTGGGCGGTGGGGAGTTGGGCCGCCGAACAGGCGAGCAACCTGCCACATTCCACGAATTCAGCGGGTTTACCCCTACCTTGTAGCGGCCTGTAGCAGAAATTTTGCGACTGGGATCGGGTCGGTGTATTTGCTCGGGTGCCCGCTTGCCGGAGCGCCAATGGTCGATAGCACGGATCTCTCGCAGGTCCTCCACGAGGCGAAGGACATTGCTCAGAGCGTTTCCCAGAAACTCAGCTCCGCCCACCTGTTGTTGGCGCTCTTCACCGTGGACAACCCGGCGCAGGTGCTCCTCAGGGAAAAGGGAGTCGATGAGGACGGGCTGCTCGAGCAGATGACGGAGGCTCCGGCGGAGGAGGAGCACCTCGTCCGCGAGCTGTGCCAGCGCGCCCGGGTCATCGCCCAGCAGTGCGACTCGCGAGAGGCGGACTGCCTGCACCTGCTGATTGCCTTCGCGCGGGTGCGCTGCGCGGCGAACGAGCTGCTGACGCGGGCGGGGGTGGACCTCATCGGCCTGCGCACCACGGCGCTCTCGTACTTCACCAGCGGCCGGATGCCTCGGAAGCTGCAGGCCGGGAGGATGCAGCAGCCTCAGGCGCTCGGGACGCGCTACCCGCTGGGCCGTCCCCTGGGCTCGCCGCCGACTCCCCTGCCCCAGTCCGCCGTGGCGCTGAGCCTGCCTCGGCCAGCGACTCCGAGCCGTCCCTCCTTGCCGGCGATCTCGCCGCGCGATCTCATTGATACGGACGAGGGCCATGACGAGGCGCCCGAAGCCGCCGAGCCGCTGCCGCCAGCCCCGCCCGTGGCCCGCGCCATCCCCGTGCCTCCCGCGCCGGCTCCGGCTGCCGCTCCGGCCCCGGTGACGGCCGCGCCCCGGGCGACTCCGACGCCCGTGCCGTTCCCGGTGCCCAAGGGGACCGAGTCGCTGGTGCTGGAGCCCAAGGCCTTCCCGCTGCTCACGTCGCTGGGCCGCAACCTGAGCCAGTTGGCGCAGCAGGGGAAGCTGGATCCGGTGGTGGGCCGGGCGAAGGAGATCGAGGAGGTCATCGACATCCTCGGCAAGCGCCGCACGAACAACCCGTGCCTGCTGGGCGAGGCCGGCGTGGGGAAGACGGCGGTGGTGGAGGGCGTGGCGCAGCAGTTGGTGACGCTGCGCGGCACGCTGGCCTCGAAGATCATCGTCGAGCTGGACATGGCGTCGCTGGTGGCGGGCACGCAGCTCCGGGGCTCGTTCTCGGAGAAGCTGAACGCGCTCAAGGACGAGGTGCGCAAGGCGGACGGGCGCGTGGTGGTGTTCATCGACGAGATCCACACGCTGGTGGGCGCGGGCTCCACGGGCGATGGGCCGCAGGACGCGGCCAACGAGCTGAAGACGGCGATGGGTCGGGGCGAGTTCCCCTGCATCGGCGCGACGACGCACGACGAGTTCCGCAAGTTCATCATCCAGGATCCGGCGCTGGAGCGGCGCTTCACGCCGGTGGTGGTGAACGAGCCGTCGGTGCCGGAGACGGTGGAGATCCTCAAGGGCGTGATTGGCCGGTACGAGGAGCACCACGGGCTGCGCTACGCCCCGGAGGCCCTGGAGGCGGCGGCGTCGCTGGCCTCTCGCTACGTGACGGACCGGTTCATGCCGGACAAGGCGATCTCGGTGGCGGACCTTGCGGGCTCGCGCTGCCGCCGCGAGGGCAAGACGTCGGTGGAGCCGGCGGACGTGGCGCGGGTGGTGGCCAAGCTGGCGGGGGTGCCCGAGGAGCGGCTGCTGCTGAACGACTCGGCGCGGCTGCTGAGCCTGGAGGCGGACCTGTCGCAGCGGGTCATCGGGCACGAGGATGCGATCTCGAAGATCGCGCGGGTCATCCGCCGCAACTACGCGGGCTTCTCCTCGCGGCGGCCGATGGGCTCGTTCCTATTCCTGGGGCCCACGGGCGTGGGCAAGACGGAGATGGCGCGGGCGCTGGCGGAGGTGCTCTTCGGGAACAAGGACGCGCTGGTGCGGCTGGACATGAGCGAGATGTCCGAGCAGCACGGGGTGTCGCGGCTCATCGGCTCGCCTGCGGGCTACGTGGGGTTTGGCGAGGGTGGCCAGCTCACCGAGCCGGTGCGGCGGCGGCCCTCGTCCGTGGTGGTGCTGGACGAGATCGAGAAGGCGCACCGCGAGGTGCAGATGCTGCTGCTCCAGGTGCTGGAGGAGGGCCGGCTGACGGACGGCAAGGGCCGGCACATCGACTTCTCGAACACGGTGATCGTGCTGACGACGAACCTGGGCGCGGAGGCGTTCTCGCGCACGGGCCGGGCGCTGGGGTTCGGAGCGGATGCGGGCGTGGGCGGGCAGAGCGACATGGATCTGGCGAGCGCGGCGGCGCGCAAGGCGTTGCCGCCGGAGCTGTGGAATCGCATCGACGAGCGGCTGCCGTTCCGTCCTCTGAAAGAGGTGGAGGTGGCGCGGATCGCCACGCTGCTGCTGGCCGAGAGCAGCAAGCGGCTCGCGACGGAGCGCGGCATCGAGTACGTGGCGGGCGAGGACGTGGTGGGCCACCTGCTGAAGTCGGGCGGGTTCGATCCGCAGCTCGGCGCTCGGCCGATGCGGCAGGTGGTGCAGCGGCTGGTGGAGGCGCCCCTGGCGGAGCGCATCCTCTCGGGCGAGTTCGTGGCGGGAGACCGGGTGCGCGTGGCGGTGCGGGGCACCCAGCTCGCGTTCCACCTCGTGACGGCCTGAAGCTTCGAGCCCAGGCCGGGTGACACGGAGCAAGTCCCCTCTCCTGCTGGATGAGGGCTGGCGTGAGGGTGCATGACAGCGCGACGCCCGAGGGTCCTGGTGGTCGGTGGAGGCCGCCTTGGCGGAGCCCTCGCGCTGTCCCTCTCCCAGCATCGCTGGCCCGTGAGCGTCCTCAGCCGGACCGATGAAGGCCAAAGCCGCGTGCGGGCGTTGGGCCTGAAGGTGGCCACTCCCCGGGATCTGGCTCAAGCGCGGGTCGCCCTGCTCTGCGTCCCCGACAAGGCCGTGCCCGAAGTGGCTCGGGAGATGGCGCGCAGGCTCGGCCGAGTCGCGGCGCTGGTGCACTGCGCGGGCGCCCTGCCGCTCAAGGCCTTGGGTGCGCCGCGAGGCCGCCCGCTCGGCTCGTTCCACCCGCTCTGCGCGATCTCGGACCCGAGGGACTCGCTCGCCGGGCACTCGGTGGCCATCAGCACCCGCTCGCGCGCCTTGAAGGCCGTGCTGCGGCAGATGGCGAAGGACCTGGAGCTTCCCATCCTGGAGGTCCCCGAGAAGCGGCGGGCCGCCTACCACGCGGGCGCCGTGCTCAGCGCGGGAGCCATGGTGGCGCTCATGTCCGTGGCGGTGGAGGCGCTGGGCCATGCCGGCATCCCGGAGGAGGCGGCGCTCCCAGCCCTGCTGCCCCTGATGCGCTCGGCGGCGCGCGGCATGGAAGCCCGAGGCCTGAGCCGGGGGCTCACGGGTCCGGTGGCCCGAGGAGACGCGGGCGTCGTGGCGGCCCATCTGGCGGCGCTCCCTCCCGAGGCCGCCGAGGTGTACCGCCTCCTGTCCCAGCGTGCGCTGCGGCTGGCCGTGTCCCGGCTGCCGCCCGAAGTGCTCGACGATCTGACAAAGCTCTTGAATGGGCGGTGAACCGCGAGGCCTTCACGGCTAGGGTCTCGGGTTCAGCGCTCATGAAGCTCCACAAGCTCAAGATCCACAAATACCGGGGCGTCGCGCCCGGCACCGAGCTCACGTTCAGCCCGACTCGCAACTTGGTGCTGGGAAGGAATGGCACCGGCCGGACGACGCTGCTGGACCTGATCTCGATCGCCCTCTGCTCGGACTTCTCGGGGCTGATCCACGAGGAGTTCTCCCTGGAGTACGAGCTCGCCTTTCCGGGGATGGCGATCCACGTGCGCGCCCGGAACGAGCAGCGCTCCAGCACTCCGAAGCCCGAGAGCCCTGCCAAGGACAAGGCGGTGCTGATGCCGCTCCGGACGCCGGAGGTGGTAGCGAACCTGGAGCCGCTCATCGAGGCGACCCTTCGGCTCGAGGCCCCTGCCGCCGAGATCGTGATGCGCGGCGACGCCTCGGGCTTGTACTGCGAAGTGAATGGCAAGAGCGCCTACGCACGGTCCATGCACTGGTCGGTGATGGATCGCTCTGTGTGGACGCTGATCTTCATGGTGGCGCAGTACATCGACCGCGACATGAAGGATCGACTCAAGGAGCTGCTGCGCCGCACCTTCCTGCTAGCGCCCTCGCGGTTCGATGAGGCGCTGGGGATGTTCGAGCACATCGGCAAGATCAAGTACGCCATGGAGATGCAGGGCGCCGAGGTGTTCCCCCTGGGTCTGATGGCGCTACCCACGTGGATGCCGGCGTGGCTCCGGGAGCAGGTGGAGCGCAAGGCCCCGACGAGCACCCTCGAGCTGACCCACGATCAGATGCCGCAGAGCTTCCTGGCGAAGTTCACCACGCTGGCCGGATTCACGGCGGGGAAGTTCCGAGTGGAGGTGCTCGAGAAGCGAACATATGAAGACGGCGGGCGAGTGGGCTTTGGCCAGTTCAGCTTCGGCTTCACCCGGTCTGATGGGACGGAGCTGACGCAAGCGCAGCTCGGCCACGGGCAGAGGCGGCTGCTGTCCTTCCTGTACTACCTGGATGTGAACGAGGACTTCGTCATCGCCGACGAGCTGGCCAACGGCCTCCATCCCGAGTGGGTGGCGGCATCCCTGAGGGAGATCGGCGTGCGGCAGTCCTTCTTCACCAGCCAGAACCCGCTCCTGTTCGAGCCCTTCTCCTTCAGCACCTCGGACGAGCTCCGCGCCTCATTCATCCTCTGCGGAGTCGCGCTCCGCGATGAACGCGAGCGAATCGTCTGGTCCCAGCCCACGGCGGAGACCGCCTCCAAGCTCTTCGAGGCGCACCGGACTGGAGTTCACTCTCTCGGAGAGCTGCTGCGAACCCACGGGTTGTGGTGAATCCACAGGGCTGGACGTCAGGCCGCCGTCCGCGGCCGAGCCACGTAGAGGCAGCACACGCCGAAGGTCAGCGGCTGCACCTGGAGCACCTCCAGGCCCGCCTCGCGCATGATGTCCGCGAACACCTCCGGCCTCGGGAAGGCCGCGATGGACTGTTGCAAGTAGCGATACTCCCGAGCCCCCGAGAGCACGCTGCCCACCCAGGGTACCACCGTGCGGATCTGAAACCGCGCCAGCGGCCCCAGGATGCCTCCCTTCGGCTCGGACAGCTCCAGGATCGCGATCCGCCCATCCGGCCGCGTCACCCGAGCCATCTCCCGCAGCGCCCGCAATCGATCCGGGACATTCCGGATGCCAAAGGCCATGCACACCCCATCGAAGCTGCGATCCGGGAAGAGCAACTCCTGCGCATCCCCCACCTGCAGCTCGCACTGCCCGGCCAGCCCCGCCTCCGCCACCTTCCGCCGACCGATCTCCAGCATCCCCACCGAGGGATCCACCCCCACCACCGTCGTCTTCGGGTGGCGCCGCAACACCTTGAGCGCCAGGTCCGCCGTCCCCGTGGCCAGATCCAACACCCGGCCGCCCGGCTTCAGCTCGAGCGCGTCCACCGTCTTGTTGCGCCAACGCTGGTCGACACCGAACGACATCAGCCGGTTCAGCAGATCGTAACGCCGGGCGATCTTGTCGAACATCGCGCCCGAGCCCACCGGCACCACGGCGGCTCCGGGCTGGGGCGCGGCTGTGGACGACTGAGACTCCGTGCTCATGGCTTCCTTTCGGTGAGCTCCGGCAGCAGGTACTCATCCACGGACGGCGCCTTCTCCAGAATGCCCAGGTCCACGAGCTGCTTGCCCAGCATCTCCCAGCGCTCGCGGCTCAGGGTGCCCAGGCCCTTGGCCTTCGTCTCCTCGGTCTCGATGAGCGGCTTCTGCACCTCGGCCACCGCGGCGAAGACCTCCGGCTCCATGGTGGTGTTGAGCTTCGCCATCACGTCGTTGGCCGGCTTGGGGTTGTCCAGGTACGCCCGCCAGCCCTCGCGCACGGCGTCGACGAAGGCGCGCACGCGCTCGGGAGACTTCTGCACCAGCTCCCGCCGCGTCACCACCACCGTGGCGTAGGGGTTGAAACCCTCGTCCGCGATCTTGAAGACCACCGGATCCGAGCCCTGCTTCTTGGCCGCCAGCGGCTCGGAGGTGAGGAAGCACTGCTGAGCAAAGTCCTTATCCGCCACAAAGCGGGCCACGCCTCCGTCGTAGGGGACCACCTTCACCTTGTCGAAGCTGTACTTCTTCTTCAGGAAGGACACGAAGATCTCGCCCGGCTCCACCGCCAGCGTGCCCCCGGAGAACACCTGCGCCAGCGAGGTGAGCCCCCGAGAGGCATGCGCCATGATGGCTCGCGGAGACACCTGGTACACGGCGAACAGCGGCACCAGGTCCAGCCCTCGAGCGCGAGCCACCAGCAGCTGATCCGCGCTGGTGGTGCTGAACTCCACCTGCCCCGTGGCCACCATCTGGGTGACCGGGGCCCCGGCGCCACCGCCGAGCACCTCCACCTCCAGCCCATGCCGAGCAAAGGCGCCACTCTCGCGGGCAGCGTAGAAGCCGCCGAACTCAGGCTCGGGCACCCAGTCCAGCGCCAGCTTCACCCGAGCGGGCGCCGGAGCAGAGGCCGCAGCCGCCTGGGTCCCCTCCCCCGCCGCAGGTGGGGCCTTGTCCTTGCTGCAGCCCGCGCCCAGCGACGCGAGGCACCACAACACACCCACCCAGCACAGCTTCTTCATGAATCCTCCCTCCAAGGGTGACACTTCAAGAGGCCGACGGGTGCCAGCGCCGCAGCAGCCGAGTCCCCGCCAGGCTCACCGTCCCGAACAAGACGATACCCAGCCCCGCCGCACACAACACGGCCGCGAACATCAGGTCCGTGCGCAGCTGCCGGTACGCCGCGAGCACCAGGATTCCCAGCCCAGCCGTGCCTTCCGAGAAGCCGGCCACGAACTCGCCCACGATGGC
The DNA here is from genome assembly GCF_045802625.1 of Hyalangium sp. NCBI lineage: Bacteria > Pseudomonadati > Myxococcota > Myxococcia > Myxococcales > Archangiaceae > Hyalangium > Hyalangium sp. The sequence goes on from NZ_JBJMQP010000022.1 coordinate 44,533, forward strand.
GCCGATCACGGCCAGGCCCGAGGCGATGCGCAGCCCCGTGAAGATGTGGGGCAAGGAGCCCGGCAGCTCCAGCTTGAGCAGCGTGGCGATCCGGCGCGCGCCATAGAGGCGGAACATGTCGCGCAGGGCCGGCTCCACCGAGCGCAGGCCGCTGAGCGTGTTGGCGATGACGGGGAACACCGAGACGATGAAGGCCGAGGCCGCCACCGCTCGCTGCCCTGGGCCAAACCACAGCACCAGCAGAGGCGCCACGGCGACAATGGGGACCGTCTGCAGGAAGAGCGTGTACGGATAGAGAGCGCGCTCGAGCAGCCGTGAGGACGAGAGCACCACCGCGGCGAGCACCCCGGCCAGGGCGCTCAGGCCAAAGCCGATGAGCGCGGCCTCGGCGGTGACCCAGGCGCTGGCGGCAAGTTCCCGCGCATCATGCACCCCGATGGCGATCACCGCCGAGGGAGGAGGCAGCAGGAAGGCCGGCACGCCCAGGATGCGCACGAGCCCCTCCCACAGTGCCAGCAACACCAGCAGCGCGACCACCGGCGGGAAGACGGAGCGGAGCAAGGTGCCACGCATCAGGCGCCCCCCTGTTCCAGCGCCTCGGAGAGCGCTTGCACCTCGCGGGCGAAGGCAGGCTCCAGGCGCAGGGCCGGGACGCGCTGGTGGGGCAGCTCCAACGTCCGATCCAGCACCACCCGGCCGGGGCGCGGAGAGAACACCACCACGCGCTCGGCCAGCCAGGCCGCCTCGGAGAGCGAGTGGGTGACGAAGAGCACCGTCATTCCCAGCTCGTGCCACAGCGCTCGGAGCTGCTCATCCAGCCGTCCGCGCGTGAGTTCATCCAGCGCGCCGAACGGCTCATCCATCAACAGCAGCCGAGGCCGCGTCACCAGGGCTCGGGCCAGGGACACGCGCATGCGCATGCCGCCGGAGAGCTCTGCGGGGTAGCGCGAGGTGAACTCGCCGAGCCCCACCTGAGCCAACACCTCGCGAGCCGCGGCGTAGCGTTCGCGCTCGCGCACCCCGGACAGCTCCAGCGGGAGGGCGGCGTTGTCCAGCACCGAGCGCCAGGGCAGCAGGTGCGCGTCCTGGAAGACGTAGGCAATGGGAGCGCGAGAGGCGTGGACCTGGCCGGAGGCGGGGGACAACTCCACCCGGCCGCGGGTGGCCGTGTCGAGGCCGGCGATGATGCGCAGGAGAGTGGACTTGCCGCAGCCCGAAGGCCCCACGAGCGCCACGAAGGAGCCCGGGGCAATCCGGAGGTCCACTCCGTCCACGGCGGCCACGCCTCCGGGGAAGGTGCGGTAGACCTGCTCCACCCGCACGCCAATGCCGCTTCCAGCCGGGGGAGCGACAGTCATGGGTTCAGCCCGTTCGGAGGCAGGGGACGCCATCGCGCCCTGCTTCTATCCTCGCGAGGGTCCATTGGCCAACGAATGCTCCTGTACTCCTTGGGCGAGCGGGACGGCCGGTGCGGGCGGACCCGTCCGCTGACGGGGGGACCCGCACCGAGCCGAGGGACCCGCGACCTGGAGTCCCAGGCCGTGGATCCCGAGAACGCCGCCGTGTAACAGCGGCGCGCTCCTAGCTGGTGAGGATGATGCGACCACCCTGCAGGGCCCGGCGCACCAGGGCCATGGCCTGCTCGGAGGCGGCCTCGGCCTCGGTCAGCCGGCGCAGGCACAGCGGCCCCTGGGTCGCCACGGCCTTCTTCAGATCCGTGAGCAGCATCATCGCCGCCTGGATCATCTCCTGGCTCTGCGGGCCCTCCTGGGGGGGCGTCTTGCCCGACTTCTCCGCCAGGTACTGCGTGAAGCGCTTCACCACGTCCGTCGTCTTCTCCGGATCGAACTGCTCCAGCAACGCCTTGATGTGGCCGGGGTTGATCTGGATCAGCCGCAGCGCGCCCACCTTCGAGAAGGAGGGGTGCGGCAGGCCGATGTCCGTCATCTCGAAGGCGCCCAGCAGGCCCTCCTCCGGAGCCTTGTGGGCGTGCGGCACCACGTCCACGAAGAGCGCCAGCGGCTCGGCGCCCTGAGCGTAGGCCTCGAGCTCCTCCTCATCGAGCGGCGGGAACTGCTGCGGCACGCCGATGAAGAGCAGCGGCAGGACGATCTGCGCCCAGAACTCCTCGGGCGCGCAGCCGGTGCCACCCACCGTGGCCACCATGTGCGCCATCAGCTCCACCAGCCGCGGCGCGCGCTCCACCTGGTCCACCAAGGGCTTGCTCGGATCCATCCGCTGGAGCGCCACGACGATCTGTCCCTCGAACTGATCGCGCGCCTCCTTGGGCAGCGGCGGCTGCGTGCGCCCCAGCGCGTCCTTCACGTCACGCGCCAGCGCATCCGGCTTCGCCTCGAAGGTGCTCTTCGCCTTGGCCGGATCCAGCACCACGAACTGCAGGAAGCCCGGATCGAACAGCCGCTGGTAGTCCATCGGCCCGATCTTGGGCTGGCCGCCCGCCATGCTCCCGTTGGCCCCGAAGCGCACCTGCCCCAGCTGGTTGCGGATCTGCGTGGACAGCTCCTCCAGCTTCACCAGCTTGCCCTGGCTCAGCGCATCCATCACCGCGCCGAACGGCGACAGCATGATGATCGCATCCGGGAAGCCCAGCGTGGCGCCCTCGGGCGAGTCCCGGTTGGGGAACCAGAAGGCCCGGTGCTCGGCCGCCATGCGCGCCGCGAACGCCCCGGCGATCCCCAGCGCCAGCGTCTGGTGCTCCGGCCGGTTCACCTGGAACGGCCCGCCCAGCAGCTTGATGAGGCTCTTCTCCACCTCGGCCCACGGGGCCTTCAACAGATCGACGGGCTTGCCCTCGACCTTCTCGAAGGCGGCCGCGAGCTGGGCCTGCGCCTGGTACACGTGCTGCGGAACGGGGAAGTCCTGAGGGACAGGTTCGGCCATGTCACATCCTGAAGAGAGAGGAGCGTGGGCGCCCCTTATCGTGAAAAACGTGGCTTTGGCTACGACTTGTGCCCGTAGGATGGCGACATGCACACGCTCCGTCGCGGGCCTCGGGGCTCCCCCTTCCTCGCCTGCCTGCTGCTCATGGCCTCGGGGTGCGCCTTCGTCTCACCTCGGTTCTCTCAGGAGGTCCAAGCGTCCTTTGCGCGGGACAGCATGCGCAAGCTCACCACGCGCTCCATGGAGTTGTACTACCCGGAGCAACTCCAGCCCGAGGCGCTCCGGGTCGCCGCCCGCGTGGAGGCCTGTGTCGACCGGCTGCGAGAGCTGTCCTGGAGCAAGCGCCCGAGGGATCGGCTGCTCCTCTATATGACGAGCGCGGGGTTCAACAACGCGTACGTCCAGCCGGACCTGGTGAGCACTCCGCAGCAGATGGTGCTGCCCTCTCACATGAGCCTGGAGCTGTTCAACCTGATGGACCTGGGCCAGACGGAGCTGGGGGACATCGGGTGCCACGAGTCCGTGCACTACGTGCAGATGCAGCAGGACGAGGGGCTCTGGCACGGCCTCAACTACCTCACCGGCGGCATCGCCCAGCCCAACATCTTCACCGAGTCCTGGTTCCTGGAGGGCCTGGCGACGTACTACGAGGGTGACTTCAACAAGGACACGGGGCGCCCGCACAGCCCCATCTGGCACGGCTGGTTCGAGTCCATGGTGCAGGCGAACGAGGGGGACCTGAACCCCGGCCACCTGTCACCCGATCAGAGGGAGGCGGACCCGTTCGGCGGCAACTACCTCACGGGGAGCCACTTCGTGGGGTGGCTGGCGCGCACGTATGGCGAGAGGCAGCTCTGGTCGCTGATCAACCAGCAGGGCCAGTCCTGGGCGCCACCCTTCGGGGTGACGCTGCGCTTCCGGAGCGTGTACGGCAAGACGATCGGCGGACTGTTCGACGAGTACACCGAGGCGCTGAAGAAGGAGTTGGTCCGTCGACAGCGCCCGGCCTCCCAGGCGGTGCTGGCACCGGACGTGGGGTACTTCGCGCGGATGGCGGCCTCTCCGAAGGATGGCGCCACGGCGATCGTCCACGTCGGCCGCGAGGAGACGCCGCACCTCACCGTGCGCGAGCGGGATGGATCCATCCGCTTCTCGCGAGATCTCACCCTGCTGCTGCCGGGCCGCCGGTGGATCCTCAGCAGCCCGTCCGTCATGAGCGGCCTGTCCTTCACCCGCGATGGCGCCCTGCTCTACCTGGTGGCGGCCGATATCGACAGCCAGGGTGCCTTCATGTCGCGGCTGTGGCGGGTGGACGCGCGCACCGGTGAGGTGCTGCGCACCTGGGACATCCAGGACGGGATGGGCGGCGGCATCACGCCCGATGGCGCGGGCTATGTCTTCGTGGACGTCCAGGGAGGCGACACCGCGAACCTCGTCCGCCTGGATCTCGAGACGGGCCAGCAGCAGCCGCTCACCCACTTCGAGGGCCACATCTCCCTGGGCGTCCCCACGGTGTCTCCGGACGGGCAGCGCGTGGTGTTCACGATGCGCGGGCCGGACGGGTGGGATCTGGCGCTGCGCGGGCAGGATGGGAGCGTGCGCTGGCTCACGCGGGATGGGCGCTTCAACTACTCGCCGCAGTGGGTGGATGACGATCAGATCCTGTTTCTTCGCGAGCACGACGAGCGGCTACAGGCCCATGTCCTGCGGCTCTCGACGGGGGAGCTCCAGCGGGTGACGGATGCGCCCCACCTGGTGATGGACGCGCAGCCCCTGGGCGACGGACAGGTGGCGTTCCTCAACCGCGATGGCATCAACTTCTCGCTCGATCGGACTCCACTCGCGCCGATCGCGGACGCCCGGCCCCCCATGGCCGTGGCCTCGACGCTTGCGCCGGGTGCGCCTCCAGCCGCGCCTCCACCGCCTTCCGCGCCGGAATCCGCTCCCAGCGCGACGCCCTCCCCCGAGGCCTTCGCCGAGTACCCTGGCACCCCAGCGGCTCCTCCCTCCTCGCCCGGGACACCCGCGCCCGAGGCCGCTCCTCCGGCTTCCGTCAGCTCCCCGTCGCCTTCGCCCACCGCCCCTGCGTTCGCCACCGTGCCGCTGGCCGAGGCCCCCCCGGCCACGCCTCCGCCCGCGCCGGAGGTGAAGGTCCTCTCCGACGAGCCCTACAAGCCTTTCGAGCGGTTCTTCTACCCGGAGCTGCGCTTCCCGTTCCTCATCGCCTACCAGGATGCGGACACCCACAAGACCCGCGTGCTGGGGTACCTCTCGCTCGCGGGGCAGGATCGGCTCGGCTTCAACGCCTGGGCGATCAACGCCTCCTATGACTCCGGCCTGCAGAGACCGAACCTCTCGGTGAGCTACGCCAACGCGCTGCTCGCTCCGTGGTACGTCGTGGGCTCCGTCGCCTCCACCAACACGGAGTCCGAGCAGGATCTCCAGGCCTCACTCTCGACGTCCCGGAGCTTCTGGACCACGCCCGTCTCATTCGAGCTGCTGGGGCTGCGGCGCCAGTACCTCGACTTGAAGACGGGTGCTCCGATAGAGCTCACGTCGCTCGTCGGTCCGCGGATCTCCACGGCCTACTTCGCCGGAGAGGGCACCTCGTACGGCGGCACGCAGAAGGCGCTGGCGTTCTCGCTGTCCGCGGGCGTCTTCCCCCGGGCCTTCCGGACCGAGACCGCCTTGGGAGATGTGCGTGCCGAGGTGGACACCTTCACGGGCGGGCTCCCCGGGCTCGGGAAGGACAACCTGGAGCTGTCGGTGGCGGGCCGCTTCCTGCCGGGGGCTCCCGACGGCCTGCTCGAGGTCGGAGGAATCACCGCTGGCAGCCCGCTCTACCTCTCCAAGAAGATCCAGGATCCCAACATCGCGCGGCGGTTCCAGTCCGGCATCTCCTTCTCCGAATACCTGCGCGGCTACGAGGACTTCACGTTCCGCGCCCGCCACGCCGTGATCGCCAACGCCAACTACCGCTACCGCTTCATCGTCGACTATGGCTGGGCGTCCACGCTGTACCTGCTGCCCTCGCTCTTCGTGAACCAGCTCGAGGTGGAGGGCTTCGGCACGTGGGCCCGCACGGACTTCAAGGACGACCACCGCGCGGCCGGCGGGGCCGTCCGGCTCCAGCTCACCCTGGGGCAGCTCATCCCCCTGGCCTTCTACTACCAGGTCGCCTACCGCTTCGATCAATGCGTGGAGCTGGAGAGCGGCAGCAACCAGTGCTCGGCGCCGCTGCACCTCGTGGGCCTGTCCTTCTGATCACAGGCCGTAGAGGCCCGCCTGGTGCGCGTAGTCCAGCACCCGGCGCGGCACCAGCTCCGTGGGCCGCTCGCCTCGCGCCAGCTGCTCGCGGATCTGCGTGGAGGACACCTCCGCCAGCGGCGGGCCCAGCGTCCCCTTCGCCGGGTAGCCCGCCCGGTACAGCACCAGCACCTGCACCATCCGCTCGATCTGATCGAAGCTCTTCCACTTCGGCACATCCTTCAGGATGTCCGAGCCGATGATCAGCGAGAAGCGCAGCTCCGGGTAGCGCTCGCGCAGATAGCCCAGCGTCTCCACCGTGTACCCGGCGCCGCCCCGCTCGGCCACCTCCTGCTCCACCCGGCTCGTCTTCAGCCAGCCGGAGGTCTCCTGGCAGACCAGCTCGCACATGCGCACGCGGTGCTCGAAGGGCGCCAGCGCCTTGCCGAACGGGTGCTGGTAGGCCGGCATCAGCCAGACCTCGTCCACCTCTTGCGTGGTGTGCACGTACTGGGCGGCCAGCTGGTGGCCCACGTGCGGCGGATTGAAGGAGCCTCCCAGCAGCGCGACCCGCACGGCCACCTCACTTCACCTGCAGCTTCGTCCCACGCCCGAGCTGAAGCTCCCGCGGCTCCAGCACCGTCTTCCCGTCCAGCCGGAAGGCCGTGAAGAGCAGGTTGCGATCCGCCTTCTCCAGCAGCCCGCACGTCTGCTCCGCCGCGCCCGTCAGCCGCCCCGGCGTCAGGAAGTAGCGCGGGCCGATCTGCACCACGTTCGGCTCGGGCTCCTTGCCGTGGATGAAGACCGTGGAGTTGAGCAGATCCTCCCGCGTCAGATCGTTCTTGTCGTAGACGAGGCAGCACAGCGCATCGCCCACCATGTCCAGCTGCTTCCGAGGAATGTTCGGATCCATGTACTGGAGACAGTCGTGCTCGGGCACGCGAATGAAGCGCTCCAGCACCAGGCGGCGATCCTCCTCGGCCGCGAAGTCCGCCGGGGCCTCGCCGAACGCGGGCGGGCGCGGCAGCGCGTCCTTCGAGGACAGCCACTGCGACACGTCCGCCAGGAAGTCCATGTCCGAGTACTCACGGCCCCCACGGGACTTCTCGCGCTGCTCGAGGACCCACGAATCCAGATCCGTGTAGCGCCCTCCGGCGAAGAGGAAGCGGCGGGCTCCCTTCTCCCGCAACAGCTCGTACGCCGCGTTGAAGGCGGCGAGATCACCATGGCTGTCGGAGATGATGCCGATCACGGGGGGCCCTGCGCTCAAGCGTACAGCAGATAGGGTCTCCGTTGCTTCTCGAAGGCGTCCGTCTGGGCCGAGAAGCCCTCCAGGAGCCGATCCAACGGCCACCCCTCCTCCATGCCGCGGCGCACCTGATCCGTGCCGCAGAGCAGATCAAAGGCCGGCACGTCCTCGACGAACTCGTAGGCGTCCTCGCGCCAGGAGAACTTGCTGCCGCCCAGCTCTCGCACCGCCTGGAAGATGGCGATCCCCGTGCGCAGCGGCAGGAAGGCCCGGCGATCCGTGACGTGGATGAAGGCGCCGCTGCACGACTCGCCGCGGTACTTGTCGAAGGTGGGAGTAAAGCCCACGGGGCGGAAGAGGACTCCCGGCAGGCGCTCCTTCTCCAGCCGAGCCACCAGCGCCTCCGAGTCCAGCCACGGAGCGCCGAACTGCTCGAAGGGGCGGCAGGTGCCACGGCCCTCGGAGACGTTGGTGCCCTCGCCCAGGCACATGCCCGGGTACACGAGCGCCGTGTCCGGCGTGGGCATGTTGGGCGAGGGCGGAATGAAGGGCAGCCCCGTGTCGGACCAGAACATGTCCCGGCGCCAGCCCTCGCACGGCACCACCGTCAGCTCGCAGCCGAGGCCGAACTCGGCGTTGAAGAGCCGGGCCAGCTCGCCCGCCGTCATCCCGTGGCGGGTGGGAATCGGGTAGAGCCCCACGAAGGAGCGGAAGCGCTCGCCCACCAGGTTCCCTTCGAGCAGCGTGCCGCCCAGCGGGTTGGGCCGATCCAGCACGTAGAAGGGCACCTTCGCCTGGGCCGCCACCTTCATCGCCAGCGCCATGGTGTAGACGTAGGTGTAGTAACGGCTGCCCACGTCCTGGATGTCGAACACGAGCGCGTCCAGCCCCGAGAGCCACTCCACCTTGGGCGACAGGGACTCGAAGGTGGAGCCGTAGAGGCTGTGCACGGAGACACCGGTGCGGCGATCTCTCGCCTCGCCCACGGCCACCATGTACTGGGCCTCGCCGCGGATACCGTGCTCCGGACCGAAGAGCGCCGCCAGCGTCACCCCCGGCGTGCGCGCCAGCAGATCCGCGAGGTGGCGGAAGCGCGAGTCCACGCTCGTGGGATTGACAATGGCGCCCACGCGCTTGCCCTTCAGCGCGGAGAAGCCCTGCTCCACCCACACATCCAGTCCCGTCTTCACCTGGCTCAAGATCGTCTCTCTCCTTCGATTCCCGGCCGCGTCAGTCTTCTTCGCCCAACCGCTTGAGGGCGCTCTTGGCGGCGCGCTTCGAGTTGCAGTTGAGGGCGCTCAGCAGGCCCGTGCCCCCGTCATCATCCGGTCCGCCATCGTCGGCGAGATCCTCCAGCGCCCCCTTCGCGCTCGTCAGCCGCAGGTCCGCGATCGCATCCGCGGCGGCCGAGCGCGCGCTGCACTTCGGGTGGTTCAGCAGATCCTTGAGCCGATGCTCGGCCTTGCCGTGCCCCGCCTTCACGGCGGACTTGTAGTAGCTCACGGCGCTGCCCATCTCGCCCCGCGCCTCCTCCAGCTGCCCGAGCAGATAGCTGCGCCGGCCCGGATCCTTCTCCTCCTGGATGAGCTTGCGCGCCTTCTCGACGAGCGCACTCCGCTCGGAGGGATCGGCCTCCCTCACGGAGGAGATGGCGCGCTGCGCGGGACCGCCTCCGAAGGCCACCACCGCCAAGCCGAGCACCACGGCCACCACGCCCAGCCCGAGCGCCAGGCGAGGCCAGTTTCCCCCCGGTGGCAGACGCTCGCGCAGGCCCGGCGGCAGGCGCTCGAGAAGGGCCCGCATGAACCCTCGCGCCTGGCCGCCCAGCAGCTTCGCGCGCTGGCCGAGCACGGCGGCCGTCATGGCGAAGTCCGCCTTGGGCATCCCTCCATCCGTGAGCCGCGAGAGCGCCAGGTTGCTGAAGGGAGGCCCCTCGTGCGGCACGCCCGCCGCCACCGGCATGGGAGCCACCGGCGCTTCCACGCGGTAGGGGCCCTTGGGCACCCGGAAGACGCGGATCTTCCCGGGGATGCCCTTGAGCTCGAACGCGTCCACCTCCTGCGAGGGCACCTCCGCCTTGTTCATGGCGAGGTAGACCGCCTCGGTGAAGTAGACCTCTCCCGCCTCGGTGATGCTCTCCACACGCGCGGCGATGTTCACCGGCTCGCCGAAGACGTCACTGGACTCGACGCGCACCTCCCCCACGTTGATGGCCACCCGGACGTGGAGCTGCGCGCTCTCGGGGGCTGTGCGGTTGTACTCCCAGAGGCGATCCTGGATGGCCACGCCGCTGAGCACGGCCTGGGTGGGAGACTCGAAGGTGACGAGGAACGCATCCCCGATGGACTTCAGGATGCGGCCGCCGAACGCCTTGAATAACGGCGCGAGGAGATCGTGGTGCACCTGGAGCAGGCGCTGATTCTCCTCGTGAGTCTGCCGGCTGGTACGCTCGGTGAACCCTTTGATGTCGGTGAAGACGATGGCGAGGTTGGCGGTCTTCAAGGCCCGCGCACTCTATCCGCCAGCGCTCCGAGCGCAATCGAACTGGGCCCCGGCCGTTCGCCTACCGACGAGACGGCTTCAACGCGCGCAGGTGGCGCTTGGGCGCGGGCGCCTCCAGCGTCTTCCTCAGCTTCTGGGCGAGCTTCGCCCTGCCCGTCCGCTCGTACAGCTCGGCGAGCCGGCGGACCACCACCGTGTTCTCCGGTTGGAGCTGCCGCGCCGCCAGCAGCTCATGCTCGGCATCCTTCTGCCGCCCCTGCTGCTCCAGCGCCTGGGCCAGCAGCAGGCGCACCTGCACCCACTCGGGGCGGACCTTGCTCAGCAGGCGGTAGTGGTACTCGGCCTTGAGCCAGTCGCCCTGGGCCATCCAGAGCCCGGCCACCCGGAAGCGGGCCTCCTCGAACGAGGGGCGATAGAGGAGCGCCATCTCGTACGCCCGGGCGGCGAGCAGGGGCTGTCCCCTCTCCTCGTACAGCAACCCACGCAGGTAGTGGGCCCGAGGGTTCTCGGGCGCCAGGGCGGAGGCCACATCCAGCTCGGCCTCGGCTCGGTCCAGCTCTCCGCCCAGCTTGAGCATCAGCCGCGCGGCCTCCAGACGGGGCAGTTCCCAGGCGGGCCAGCTGTTGATGACGGATTCCACTCCCGCGAGGGCTCCCGCGGTGTCTCCCGCCTCTTCCCGGGCGAGGGCCTGCGTCAGAGCCGTGTTCGCGGGGGCGTCCATGGCGCCCGCCAATGCGCCCGCCAGGATGAGCCACACCATGGGCGGCTGATAACAGAGGCAGCTGTCCCCCTCAATGTTCCCTTGACGGCCCCCAGGGCCAGGCATGAAACCATGGCCGTGCAGATTGCCCAACGAACCCTCGAGGATCTCGGCTTCGCGGAAGTGCTCCGCGCCCTAGCCCACCGCTGCCGGACCGCGCCCGGAAAAGAGCGCGCGCTGGCCCGCCCCTTCCTGGACACCGAGGACCAGGTCTCGGACGCGCTCTCGCTGGTGGCGGAGGCCCGCCTGCTGTCCCAGGAGCAGTTCTCCCTGCCGCTGGGCGGGGTGAGTGACTTGAGGGACGCGGTGAACCGGGCCGCCAAGGGAGGCATGCTCGAGCCGAGAGATCTCATCGCCTCCGCGCAGCTGCTCTACGCGTTCGCCCGCACCCGCGAGGCCCTGGAGGAGCGCGAGGAGACAGTCCCCATGCTGGCGACGCTCGGCCGCCGGCTCCCGATGCTGGAGGCGCTCGCCTCTCGCATCGATCGCAGCTTCGAGCCGGACGGCACCATCTCCGACCGGGCCAGCCCGGATCTGAAGGAAGCCAGGGACAGGGCCAACGGCCTGCACCGGCGGATCAAGACGCGGCTGGACGAGCTGCTCCACGACGAGGGCTTCCTGCCGAAGCTGCGCGAGAACTACTACACGCTGCGCAACGGCCGGTACGTGGTGCCGGTGGTCTCCAACTTCCGTGGCGAGGTGCCCGGCATCGTCCACAACGCGAGCCAGACAGGGCAGACGCTCTTCATCGAGCCACAGGCGATGGTGAGCATGGGCAACGATCTGGCGATCGCCCAGTCCATGGTGGCCGAGGAGGAGCGGCGGATCCTCCAGGACTTGTCCAACCAGTTGGGCAAGGAGGCGGACCGGGTGCTGGAGGGGCTGGCCTCGGTGGCGGAGCTGGACGAGGCGGAGGCGGCGGCGCTGCTCTCGGCGGACCTGGACGCGCACGCGCCCACGTTCAAGGACGTGGACGAGCTGACGCTGTACCAGCTGCGCCACCCCCTGCTGGTGCTCAAGGGCACGCAGGTGGTGTCCAACGACGTGCTGCTGTCGGGCGAGGCGCGGGCGCTGGTGGTGTCCGGCCCGAACGCGGGCGGCAAGACGGTGACGCTGACGGCGGTGGGCCTGTGCTCGCTGATGCTGCGCTGCGGCCTGCCCATCCCGGTGGAGAACGGCTCGCGGATGCCGCTGTACCGCTCGGTGAACTCCACGGTGGGAGACGCGCAGGACCTGTCCCAGGGCCTGTCCACCTTCAGCGCGCACGTGGTGAGCCTGCGAGACATCGCCGCGCAGGTGAGCAAGGGCTCGCTGGTGCTGATTGACGAGATCGCCGCGGACACGGATCCGCGAGAGGGAGCGGCGATCGCCATCGCCGTGCTGGAGGAGCTGCTGGAGAAGGGGGCGGTGGTGCTGGTGACCACGCACCTGGAGGAGCTCAAGGCGCTGGCGCACATGGACAAGCGCTTCCTGAACGCACGGGTGGGCTACGACACGAAGAAGAATGTGCCCACGTACCGGCTGCAGCTGGGCGCGGCGGGAGCCTCCTCGGCCATCGAGATGGCGGCGCGCATGGGGCTGCCGGAGCACATCTGCCAGCGCGCGAGAGACTTGGCGATGAACGCGGGCGGCCCGCTGGCCAAGGCGCTGGCGGCGGCCGAGGACGAGCGGCGGCGGCTGACGGAGGAGCTGGAGCGGGCGAAGGCGGCGGCCGAGTCGGCGGAGAAGCTGCGCAAGGAGCTGGAGGCGCAGAAGCAGGCGTTCGAGCGCGATCGCAAAGAGAAGATGATGCGCTTCAACGAGGACGTGGCGGCGGCCAGCGAGCACGCGGCGGCGGAGGTGCGCTCGCTGCTCCAGACGCTGCGGGCGCAGTCCAACGAGAAGGCGGCGCAGGAGGCGCGAGCGGCGCTGCAGCAGCGGGCCGAGGAGGCGCAGAAGCGCGCCAAGGAGGCCCGGGCGGAGCTGTACCAGGTGCAGGCGCCGCAGCCGCCGACGCTCAAGGTGGGCGCGTGGGTGCGGCACTCGGGGCTGGACAAGGACGTGGAGATCCTGGAGTTGCACGACGACGAGGCGCTGGTGGCGGCCGGCCTGCTGAAGATGCGCGTGCCGGTGACGGAGCTGTCGGGCTCACGGACGGCGAAGCCGCAGCAGAAGTTCCCGGAGCGCAACAAGCAGGAAGTGGCGATGAAGAAGGCCTCGGCGGCGGCGCCCGCGGAGGTGAAGGCGACGAACTTCCGCTGCGACGTGCGCGGCATGAGGGCGGACGAGGCGCTGACGGAGGTGGAGCAGTTCCTCGACCAGGGCATGCGCAGCGGCGAGGAGGCGGCGCTCATCATCCACGGCCACGGCACGGGAGCCCTCAAGCAGGCCATCCGCGACTACCTGTCCAACTCGCCCTACATTCGCATGTTCCGGCCGGGCGAGAGCCACGAGGGCGGAGACGGCGTCACCGTGGTAGCGCTGAGGGCGTAGAAACCAGATTTTGAGGAGGCAGAACCGTGACTCGTTTCATGCTCATGCTCGGGGTGCTGTGCGCGCCCCTGCTCTCGTTGCCAGCCTTTGGCCAGACAGACTTCAGCAACATCGTCGGGCATGAGAAGAAGCCCCACAAAGACACCGTCCTGACGACGAAGCCTCTGCCACCCGCCGAGGCCAAGCGGCTCGAGGGCAAGCTGCATCAGATCCGGGATCTGCTCCTCGCGACCTCGGCGCTCAAGAGCCTGCACGGTTACGACTGGGAGACGTTCACCACCGTCAAGAACCACGAGGACCCCGCCCGCCCCGTCATCGCCAGCGTCACCTACATCCCGTTTGCGTACTTCAAGGATCCGCACTCCGGAAAGCCCATCTCCTCCGAGGAGGGGCCGCCGTTCTCCATTCACATCAACGATCCGGAGGCCATCCTCGGCCAGGGCGCGTTCAACGTTGATCGAGAGGCGCGCTTCGTCGCGGAGCCTCCCAGCTCGGGGCAGATGAGTGGGTTCCCGGTCTTCACCGCGCAATTCGTCGTCATGAGCAAGCGGGGACAGCCGGTCTTCACGCCCATCTCGCAGGAGCGCTTCCTCACCCGGCTCATCGAGAAGTCGCGCAAAGAGCTGGACGACATCAACGCGAGGTTCAAGGGCGTGAAGGAAGATCCCGCGGTCACCAAGCGGGAGATCGAGTCCCGGCAGGCCGCGCTGAAGTCCGCCCGGGCCGAGCAGGAGCAGCGCTGGACCACGATGCAACCGAAGTGGCCTGATCGCGTCGCGGCGGAGCGCGCGAAGTTCGACGCGAAGGAGAAGAAGGCGCTGGAGGAGATCGAAGAGCTCAAGACGAGCTCCCCGCGGCAGCGCTTCCTGAAGCCCGTCGAGACCCGGCAGAAGGCGCTCGAAGCGGAGCTGGCGGGGCTCTCGCCCGCGGAGCGGGCCGCACCGGCCTATATCCCGCACGGTGGCAGTGCGAACAAAGACCGGGCTTCTGGCCTGGCACCGCCGGGCGCCACGGACGGGACGCGGATTGTCACGATCAATCCCGCGCTCTTCGATCCCAAGAAGCCCAAGAGCGCCATCCAGCTCATCATCCTCGGCACGACGATGTACTCGCCGAGGCTCTTCGACGAGGTCCAGAACCAGCTCGACAAGACTGCGTTGATGAAGCTGATCGAGTAGCGCCGGGCTGATGCCCCCGGGTGTTACTTGCGCAGCCGCACCTGCTCCACCTGCTTGTGCAGCGCATGCACCTCTTCCTCCACCGTGTCCCCTGAGGGCGGTGAGGGCTGCTCCATCTTCTGGAACTTCTGGGTGAAGATCAGGAACTTGGGGACCAGGAACGTGTTGCGCTCCATGCCCGCCGGGCGGAGCCGCTCGTTGACGTACGCCATCAGCTTGAGCTCCTTGTCCACGAGCACGGGATATTCAGGGTCCAACTCCTTGGTGATATCGCGGAGGACCTGCACATCATCCGCGTTCTTCGGCATGTCCACGTTCACCGCGAGGATGACCACGTCCTTCTTCCCTCGGTAGTAGCTGTGGTGCAGCGCCTGCAACAGCTCGAGGAACGAGGTGTCTCCGGAGATGGTGCTCCACAGCGAGACCACCACCACCTTGGCGTCGTAGTCGCCCAGGTGCACCTCCTTGCCGTCCAGCGTGGTGAGCGGAATCTGCGCCGGGGGGATGGTGACCTTCTGGCTGGCCAGCTTGACGACGGTCGGGACCTCCTCGGCTGGAGCGGTGCTGCTGGAGGACGACTGAGGCTGAGCGGCGGGCTGCGCCTGGGAAGACATGGCGGATGGCTGGGCCCACGCCAGGGCCGAGGTGAGCAGGCACAGCAAGAGGGCAAAGCGCATGGGGCGGACCTCTGAAGAAGGAGGGAGACGCATCCTACGCAACTCGGCAATATGACGCCGGCATGCGTCGCGCTTCGTGCCTGTTCCTCCTGCCCCTCCTGGTTGCCACCGCCTGCCGCTCCGCGCCCCCCAAACCCGCCGTCGCGGAGACACCGCCGCCACGTCCTGCAGTAGAGCCCGTGAAGGCGGAGACCCCTTGCACCGATGGCTTCGTGGATGTGCAGCGCTGGCTGTCCGAGGGGCTGCTCGTGCTCGGGGAGTACCATGGGACCGAGGAGAGCCCCCGCACCGCCGCGCAGACCGTGTGCGCCGCGGCTGCGGGCGGGAAGCCCACGTGGCTTGCGCTGGAGATTCCTCGGGACGAGCAGCCGCGCCTGGACGCCTTCCTGGCCACCGGTGATGAAGCCGCGCTGCTCGAAGGCCCGTTCTGGCGCCGCGACTACCAGGATGGCCGCAGCAGCCAGGGAATGCTCGGGCTGCTGCGCGAGGTGAGGCGGATGCGCGCCGCCGGGCGTGACGTGCACATCCTCGCCTTCGATGTGCCGTCCACTGGAGGCGCGGGGGGAGATGATCGCGATGCGCAGATGGCTGCCCGCGTCGCGCAGGCGCGCACCCAAGCTCCCTCGGAGCCGATGGTGCTCCTCGTGGGCAACGTCCACGCCACGCGGCGGCTGAAGATCCCTCGATCGATGATCTGGCACCTGGTGAAGCAGGGAGTGGCCTTGAAGACCTTGAACATCGCCTCCAGCGGCGGCACCGCGTGGATGTGCGGCGCCACCTGCGGCCTCGAGCACCTCTCGGGCGAGGATCTCGGCCCGGAGCGGCGCGTCCTCGAGACGCCGGAGGCCGAGAAACAGGGCTACGACGGGCTCTGGTACGTGGGCCCCGTCACCGCCGCCCCTCCCGCCTGGAAGAAGCCCTGAGCTACCCGTCTCCGGGCACCGAGCGCGAGAGCACCCAGTCCGCGAAGGACTCGGGCCCACAGCGGCGGATGTTCACCCGAAGGCGCGAGCCATCCCCGGCGGGCTAGCTCACGCTCTCGGCGCTGTAACGGGCGATGAGGCCCGTTCGGACGGCATGGTGGAAGACGCGCAGGAAGACGCCGCACGCAAGCAGGATGTAGAGCACGGCCAGCCCCAGACCCCAGAGCAGCGAGGCTCCCGAGAAGGGACCTCCCGCGACGAGGGTCCGCATGCCCTCGAAGACGTAGGACGGCGGCAGCAGGCGCGAGATGAGCTGCATCCACGTGGGGAGCGTGGAGATGGGATAGAACACGCCAGCGAACGGCGAGATCACGGCGGGAATGGGCCACACGAACCACTCCGCGGAGGGCCCGAGCCGCAGCACCAGGGCGCTCCCGAAGATGCCGAGCGCGATCCCGAAGAGGAAGAGCACCACCAGGAACGGCACGAGCATGAGGCCGTAGACGAACAGGGACAGCCCGAACGCCGCGCTCGCCACCACGAGCATCACGGTGAGCCCGACCGAGCTCGTCACGATGCTCGACAGCACGAGCCCGCCCACGTACTCCGAGACCCTGATGGGCGAGGCGAAGACGTTGAGGAAGTTGCGCGACCACACGTCCTCGAAGAACGCCATGGTCACGCCTTGCATGACGCGGGTGAGGAAGTCCCAGAGCAGCACCGCGCCCAGGAGCGAGGGCAGGAGCTTGAGCCCGGTGGCGGTGAAGGAGCTGAAGTACCGGGTGATGAAGCCCCACAGCACGATGTCGATGGCCACCCAGACGAAGAGCGGGAAGATGCGCGAGGGGCTCCCTCGGATGAGATAGAACTGCCGGAGGACGATGGCGGCGGCGCGTTGAAGGGACATGGTGCTCAAGCGGGCCCCAGCGTGAGCGGCTCTCGGGCCACGGTGATGAACAGCTCCTCGAGGGTCGCCTTGCCATGCTCGCGTGGCAGGGCCTTGGGGTCTCCCTGAAGCAGGAGCTTGCCGCGCGAGACGAAGAGCACGCGGTCGCAGACCTCCTCCACCTCGTACATGTTGTGAGAGGTCCACAGCACTCCGCTGGTGCCCTGCGAGGAGAACTCGCGGATGCGGGCGCGGATGTCGCGCGCCGTCGAGGGATCGAGCGAGGCGGTGGGCTCGTCGAGGAGCAGGAGCTGGGGGCGGTTGAGCATGGCCTTGGCCAGGGCCACCCGCGTCTGCTCGCCCGAGGAGAGCACGCCGCACTTCACGTCTCGGAACTTCACGAGATCAAACTGTGTGAGCAGCGCCTCGATGCGCTCCGCGAGCCCCTTCACGCCGTAGAGCAGGCCGAAGATGCGCAGGTTCTGCTGCACGGTGAGGTTCCCGGGCAGGGGGGCATAGACGGCGGCGAAGTTGGTGCACGAGAGCGCCTGGGAGCGGCGCTTCGCCAGATCCACGCCTTCGATGCGGATGCTCCCCGAGCTGGGCTCGAGCACGCCGAGGACCATGTTGATGGTCGTGGTCTTCCCGGCGCCGTTGGGGCCGAGCAGTCCGACGATCTCATTGCGGCCCACCTCGAACGAGATGCCGTCCACGGCGACCGTGGCGCCGTACTGTTTGCGCAGCTCCTGAACCGAGAGGACCGGCGATGGGGAGGACACCTCCCCATGTTGCACCATCTGGCTCGTCTGCGCCCGAATCAGGGCGCTACTCCAGCGTGCGCAGCTCCGGCTCGAGGAGCCTCAGCCAGCCTCTCAGGTCGGACGAGGCTCCCTCCAGCGGGACATTCCGCGCCCGCTCCAGCCGCTGTCGAACCTCTCCCCTGCTCCGCTCCGCCTCCGCGCTCCCGGGCGCCGCGGCGCGTGCCTCGATGAGATCCACCGTCGCGTAGAGCAGCACCGCCAGCTCGCGCAGCACCGGATCGTTCTTGATCTCGGGCGCCCTGCTCAACGCCGAGAACCCCCTTCGCGCCTCCGGCACCTCCCCTCGCGAGGCCTGAACCGCGGCGAGGTGCAGCGCGAATCGCAGCGCATGCCAGCGAGACACCTGGGCCAGGATCGACGTCGCGCTCATCAGGTGGGACTCGGCCACCTCCAAGGCTCCAGAGACCAGGAAGGCCCGGCCCAGCTCGCCCCGGGCGCACCCTTCCACAATCCGCATGCCGAGCTGCCGCGCCAGCTCCACCACCGCCTCCAGGTGCTCGCACGCCTCGGCGGGGCGATCCACATCCAGCAGGCAGCAGCCCAGGTTCAACCGGGCAAACGCCTGTCCCGAGCGGCTCCCCGCTCCCAGTGCCTTGGCGAGCGCCTCCTCCAGGAAGCCCACCGCCTCCGCCGTGCGTCCGGCCTCGCCAATGGCCAGCGCCAGGTTGTTGAGGAAGAGCACCTCGAAGGTCAGATCCCCCACCGCCCGGAACAGCGCCAGCGCCTCATGCAGGTGGGGAATCGCCGCGCCAGCGCCACTGCGCACCTGCTCGGTGATGCCCAGGTTGCCCACGGTATAGGCGTCCAGCCAGCGGTCCTTTCCAGACGGCAGGCCGCACGCCTCCTGGATGAAGCGCCAGGACGCCTCCACGTTGCCTTCGTGGCGCGCCACGATCGACAAGTCGACCAGGATCCGCTTCTCCCGCACCGCCTCCCCCAGCGCCAGCAAGGACGCGCGCGCCCGCTCCAGATCCCTCCGGGCGACGGCGAGCTGCCCCGTCTCCAGGTATGCCCGGCCTCGCACCGCCAACGCCTCGGCCAGAAGCAGCGAGTCCGCGGAGAGCGTCCCCGCCTGCTCCAGCGCCCGATCCAAGCGGGGCAAGGTGATCCCCACCGGCCCCCGCGAGGCGATGTCCGGCTCGAGCGCCACCAGCGCCTCCAACGCCCGCTTCACGGACTCCTGCGTGGGGGGCCACGACGCCAGCGCGTGATCGCACACCGCGAGCAGGTTCTCCCGCTCCAGCATCAGCCGGCGGAGCGCCTCCACCCCACCCCCGCGCGCCGGGCCGCGCAGCTCCCGCGCCATGGCCAGGTAGTGCTCCGCGTGCCGGCCGATCAGCGCCTGACTGTCCCCCGTCTCCGCCAGCCGCGCGGAGGCGTACTCGCGGATGCTCTCGTACATGCCCAGCCGCAGCTCCCCGGGCATCCCCTCGGACGCTCCCGCCCGCAGCAGCGACTTGGAGCGCAGCGCCTGGACGATCCCGAGCACGTCCAGCTCCCCCGACTCAGGCGAGAGCACCGCCTCGGCGGCCTCCAGGGTGAAGCCCCCGCGGAACACCGAGCACTGCGCCAGCACCGTCTGCTCCGTGATGTCGAGCAGGTTCCACGACCAGTCGATCGCGCCCCGGAGCGTGGCCTGCCGCGCCACCGCGTCCCGCTGCCCGCTGCGCAACAGCTCGAAGCGCTTGGACAGCCGATCCCGGATCTGCCTCACCCCCAGCAGCGACGTGCGCGCCGCCGCCAGCTCGATGGCCAGGGCAATCCCGTCCAGCCGCCGGACAATGTCCGCCACCAGCGGCGCCTCGGCCTCCGTCAGCTCGAAGCTGCCCCGGGCCTCCCGGGCCCTCCGGACGAACAGCCGCACCGCCTCCGCGCGGGAGATCGCCTCCAGGGAGTGAGCCTCCTCGTGCGGCAGCCCGAGCGGAGCCAGATCCAGGATCCGCTCCCCCGCCAGGCGCAGCGACTCTTGCGAGGTGACGAGGAAGCTTGCCTGTGGCGCCAGCACCAGCCACCGCCGGAGCGTGGCCGGCACGTGCTGGAGCAGGTGCTCCAGGTTGTCCAGGATGACCAGGGCGTTCCCGCGGCCGCTCAGCGCGCGCCCGAGCTGCCCCACCAGCTCCTCCCCCGCGCCGCTGTTCAGGTGCACCCCGAGCGCCTGCCCCACGACGTGGCAGATGTCCTCGAGCGTCGTCGCCTCGGTCAGATCGCACCACCACACGCCGCCCTCCCAGGCGCGCGTGGCCAGCTCGAGGCTGCCGAAGTGGGTGACCAGCCGGGTCTTCCCCATGCCCCCCGGCCCCATGATGGTGATGAGCCGGGCGCCTTCCGAGAGCCACAGCCGCAGCGTCTCCAGCTCCTCCTCCCGGCCGATGATGTCCCCCGGCTCCTCCGGGAGGTTGCCGCGCCGCTCCTCGCGCACGCGCAGGGACTCGAAGTGACGATCCGCCAGAGAGAGCGGAAGGAGCTCCAGCAGCGGGATGGGCTCGGAGATGCCCTTGAGGCGGAAGTTCCCGAGCACGCGCACCGAGGGCCGGCCCAGGCGCTCCAGCATGCCCGCCACCTGGGCCCACGCCGCGCCGCTCAGCAGCACCTGTCCGCCGTGGCCCGCATCCGCCACCCGGGCCGCGACGTTCACCATGCGCCCCACGTAGTCGATCTGGCCGGTGCGAGCATCCATGCGCCGCTCGGGCTCGCCCACGTGCACGCCCATGCGCACGCGCAGGCCGCGGTACAGCAGCCCCCGCGGGCCTCGCTCCTCGGCGGCCTCGGGACAGTCCAGCAGTTCCTGCGGCCAGGGGGCGTCCAGCAGCACCTCCTGCACGTCCAGGCACCAGCGCACGGCGTCCGCCACCGCGGGGAAGGCGACCATGAAGGAGTCGCCCTGGGTCTTCACCTCATACCCCGAGGTGGACATCAGCAGGGCGCGCAGGATCCGATCATGGATGTCCAGCGCGGCCCGCATGCCGGCGCTACAACGCTCCCAGAGCAAGGTGGAGCCCTGGATGTCGGTGAAGACAAGGGCCACCGTGCCGGACGGGGCTTCCATGGGCCTGGCGAGAGCGTTCATGACCGGCTTCAGCCCCACGGGACCCGGCCCCCAAGATGAGGTGCCGCAAGGTTCTCAACAAGAGAGCCATCCTGGGCACAGAGACATCCCCTCGTATCCAAAACTCGACGGAGGATTCGCACGCTGTTGAGCACCTCACGCCGCTCGCGTCTGGAAACGAAAACCGCCCTGCCCTCGAAACCGACATCCCTCCATGACCGTGTCGCGGTTGCCAACTTGTCCCACTGAAAGGGACGCCATGACAGACGCGATGCTGAGGACGGGGAGCCGCACCGCAGGGCACTGCCGGGTGCGCGGGTGGAGCGGGCTGATGCTCGCCGCGGTGTGGGCGGTGGTGACGGCTTCAGGCTGCAGCATCACGAAGGATGACTCCGAGTCGGCCGCCCTGGGCCTCCAGAGCGAGGATCTCGGATCCGAGAATGGGCTGAGCGCCAACGGGCTGAGCGCCAACGGCCTCTCCGCCAACGGGCTGTCGGCCAATGGGCTGAGCGCCAACGGCCTCTCCGCGCAGAGCTTCGCCACCTGGTTCGCCGCGAATCCCGCCCTGGCCGACATGGTGATGCGCTACGTGGTCCGGTGCGCCGTCCCCGCGGAACAGACACGCTCCTATGCGGATCCCCAGACCGGTGTGAGCTACACTTGGAGCGGTGGGCTGGGGCTGGCTCCAGATTGGGCCGGTGGCGCTCCCGCCAACACGGTCGAGCAGCAGGTCATCACCGCCTGCCTCCTGGCCCACGTGAACCGGTACGGGCTCACCATCCCCATCTCGGTGCTGGGGCGGGACGCGGGCGGAGCGGTCATCCCCTACACCTCTCAGGAGCTCGGGAAGTTCAACGTCCGGGAGGCCTGCTTCTTCGGCAACCTCTTCACCAACGAGGGCCTCTTCTTCGGAGTCGATCGAACCATCAAGAGCCACAAGACGTACCTCACACGCGCCTGTGCGGGGCTCAGCTCGATGGAGCAGTGCTCGCCGCTCACCTTCGTCGGCGCCTGCACGGATCAATGCTCGCCGGAGCCCTCGATGCCCGCCTACAGCCAATGCACACGCAACGGCGTGAGCTACCGGGCCATCACCACCCGGATGCAGCAGTCGGACTACACGCAGCTCTACCCGGAAGAGAACTGACTCAGCGCCCGCGGCGGCCGGGCTTGAACTTGCCCCGGGACTTCGAGGGCTTGCTACCGCCTCGCGCGTCCTTCCGCTTGCCCGCGGTCGCCGCCCGGCTCGCCTTCTTGCCACCGGGCGTTGCCTTGTGCGCGGGCCGCTTCTCCCGAGCCTCGTGAGACGGCCGCTCCTGCGCGGGGCCGGGAGCCTCGGCGTAGCGGCGCTCCTCACCCTTGTGTCCGCTCCGGGCCGCGAGCGCACGCAGGCGATCGAACCCGGGAGGCGGTGTCGGGGGAGGCGCATCCGCCATGAAGGCCGCCAGTGGGTCCCCTTCCGCTAGCGGAGGTGCCTCGGGGCGCCAGGAGGATCGCGGCGCTTCGGTCTCACGCTCGGCCTGCTCCACCGGACGCACGACGAAGCGCCTGCGCTGTGTACCGCCCACCTGCGCGGGAGCCTGCTCGGGCCGATGGGATTCCTCGGACGGCCCGGCGCCTCGCTCGCCCTTCCAGCGCTTGCGATCGGCCTTGCTCGGCGCCGCCTCCTCCCACTGCCCTGCCCGGACGAAGCGCCCGCGCTTCCCCTCGAACTTCGGCGGCTCTTCTCGTGGCTCCTCTCGCCGCCCCCGGCGGGCCCCCGGCTCCTGGCTCACGACGCCGAGCCGAGGCGCCTCCTCGTCCGGCCGCCACTGCCCCAACCGGCGTCCCGGCGCCGTGGAGCGCTCGCGCCTGGGCCCCTCCTCGGAGCGAGGCGAGGGCTGCCACCCCGGCCGCCCCGGGCGCTGGGCCTGCTCGCGGCGCGTCACGGTCCTGCCCTCGATCTCCAGGGGCTCGAAGTCCATCTGCCGCCGCTCCGGGCTCACCGACGCCAACCGCACGCGGCACTTCTGCCCCACTCGGATGCGCCGCCCGTCCGGGAACACCAGCGCGTGCAGCATCTTGTCCAGCTTGCCGCCAAAGCCGAGCGACTCGAGCTTCACCAGCCCTTCCACGTGCTCGGTGTCCAGCTCCACGAAGCAGCCGAACTCGGCCAGGCCGGAGACGGTGGCGTCGAACTCCTCGCCCACCCGGTCCTTCATCAGCAGCGTGGCGTAGAAGGAGACCACCTCGCGCTCCACCTGCATGGCGGCGCGCTCGCGCTCGGAGCTCTGCTCGGCCATGTCCTCCAGCCGGGCCTCCTCGCGCTCCAGCACCGCCTGCGAGCGCTTCTTGCCCCGCCGCACCCAGTGCGCCTTGAGCAGCCGGTGCACCAGCAGATCCGGGTACCGGCGGATGGGCGATGTGAAGTGCAGGTAGTGCTCTGCCGCCAGGCCGTAGTGTCCCACCCGCGAGGCCGAGTACACCGCCTGCATCATCGAGCGCAGCAGCAGCTGGTTCAGCGCGCGCTGCTCGGGGTGGCCCTCCAGCTGGCTGATGAAGGCGTCCAGATCCTTGGAGCTGACCCCATCCTCGAAGCGCATCTTGAAGCCGTACGCCTGCGCCAGCGTGGCGAAGGCGGCCAGCTTCTGCTCGTCCGGCTCGCCGTGGAAGCGGTAGACGGTGGGCAGGCCCTCGTCCTGGAAGAACTTCGCCACCGCCTCGTTGGCGGCCAGCATGCACTCTTCGATCAGCCGGTGGCTCTCCCTGCGCTCGCGCTTCTCCATGCGCGCCGGGAGGCCGTCCTCGCCCATCACCACCTTGTGCTCGGGCAGATCGAAGTCGATCGCGCCGCGCTCCTTGCGCATGGCTCGAAGCGCGCGGGACACCGCCAACAGCCGCTCGAACAGCGGGCGCAGCGCGTTGCGGTGGGGCACGTCCTTGCCGTCCAGGACGTCCTGCACCTCGTTGTATGTGCAGCGGGCCACGCTGCGCATGACGCCCGGGTACAGCTCATACGAGCGCAGGTGGGCGCGGGCGTCGAACACCATGTCCGCCACCATGCACAGCCGATCCTCCTCGGGCCGCAGCGAGCAGATGCCGTTGCTCAGCCGCTCCGGGAGCATGGGCAGCACGCGGTCCGGCAGGTACACCGAGGTGGCGCGGTTCAACGCCTCCACATCCAGCGGCTGGCCCTCGCGCACGTAGTGCGTCACGTCCGCGATGGCCACCACCAGCCGCCAGCCATGGCCGTGCGGCTCGGCGTACACCGCGTCGTCGAAGTCGCGCGCGTCCTCGCCGTCGATGGTGATCAGCGGCATGGTGCGCAGATCCCGCCGCTCCTCGCCCCGGGCCTCCTCCTCGGAGACGGTGGTGATGAAGCGATCCGCCTCATCCATCACCTCGGGCGGGAACTCGTCGTTGAAGCCCTGGCCGTAGGCGATCGAGAGCACCTCCGCGCTCGGATCTCCAGGCCGGCCGAGCGAACCCGCCACCTCGCCGAAGAGCCCCTCCCTCTCTTCCAGCATCCCCGCGCCCACGCCCAGGCGCACCTTCACCAGATCCCCGTTGCGCGCCATCTGGGTGCGCGGGACGCGGATGGGCCCCTGCAGGCTGTTGTCGTTCGGCACCACCTGCGCGTGCCGCCCACCCAGCTCCGAGTAGACGCCCACCACCAGCTCGCGCCGGCGCTTCACCACGTCCACCAGGCGGCCTTCCCGCCGCCCAGCCCGCCCAGCCACCTCCACGAGCACCCGATCGTTGTCGAGCGCTCGCGAGGCCTCCGCGGGCGGCAGGAAGATGTCGTCGCCCTCTCCCGAGAGCGGACGGACGAAGCCGTAGCCGTCGCGGTGGACGCTGAGGATTCCCTCCACCTGGGCCACTTCGGGCTGAGTGGGAACGGGGCCTCTGCGCCCCTTGCGGCGGCCCGGCTCGGTGGCGGGCCCGGCTCGCCCTCCCTCCAGCCGGAAGCGCTTGCCCTCCTTGAGGATGTGCCCCTGGCGGACCATCTCGCGCAGCGTGCGCTTGAGGGTGGTCTGCTGGCCGGGGTGCATGCCCGCCAGCCGCAGGAGCTCCTTCACGCCCAGCGGGTGGTCGGCATCCGAGAGGAACTGCTTGAGCTGTTCAGGAGATGGGTTCACAAGAGATCGAGTGCGCGGGCCTGCCCGCTACAGGAACGGGTAGGCCTTGGCGCACAGGACGGGAACCCCCCAGGCAGCCGGGCTCGGCTCCTGGCTTGCTCCGGGTCCTGGCCAGCCTCTCAAGGCTTGACCGTGACGTTGATCTTGAACGAGCGCTCGACGACGCCCGGAGTGAAGGCCTTGGCCAGGAAGAACTCCAGCTCCGCGGCGCCGGGGTTGCGCGGGGTGAAGAAGAACTCCCGCGTGCCGGCGTTGCCCTCACCCGGCTCGTAGCGCGCCTCGCGCAGGCCCACGCGCTTGGCCGCCGTGGGCTCGATGGCCCAGGTGAAGCCGGGCTGCTCCTGCAGCCGCACGGTGAGGCCATGGTTGAGCTTCACGTCCACCGAGGCGGGCACCTCGCCCTCCACGTTGACGATCTCCATGTCGTCGCGGGACACGCGCGCCTCGGGCGGGCGGGGCTCGAAGTTCTCCACGGTGATCTTGCCGCCCCACCCGGAGGACTTCTCCACCACGCCCGTGAGGAACAGCAGCTGCCCCACGTACTTGCGCATGCCCTTGGTGCCCTTGCCATCCAGGATGAAGGACACCTGCTGCCGCGTGCCGGCGTTGGAGACCACCAGGACGAAGTCCTCGCCCGTCATCTCCAGGTTGCCGCGCAGCGAGGCGAAGCCCTTGATGCCCGAGCCCATGCCGGCGCTCGTCACCATGGACACCTCGCCCGGGGACAGGTAGCGCAGCTTGGCCTCGATCTCCACCGGAGCGGCCACGGGCACCTCGGCCTCCGGCTTCTTCGCCGAGTACTTGCGCACATCCACCGTGCCGCCGTAGTTCGTCGTCTTGCGGATCAACCCGCTGACGGAGACCTTGTGGTCCACGTAGGCCGGGAGCACCTCCTGATCCGGCCCCTGGAGCAGGAACGTCAGCTCGCGCTTGTCGCGGCCCACCACCACCAGGTGCGGCATGCCGTCGGTCACCACCAGGCGGCCCTTGAGGCTGCCCTCGCCAAACACGCCCCGGCCCTCGCCGGCGGACAGCAGCTGCTCCATCTCGCGCTTGGTGAGCGCATCACCAACCGGCGGAAGCTTCGTGGCGCGGGGCCGGGCCTTCTCCTGGGCCGGAGCCGGCGCGGCGGCCTTCTCGCCCTTGCCCTTGGCGGCGCCCGCGGGAGCCTTGGCCTCACCCTTCTCGGCCTTCTCGCCCTTCTCTCCCTTGGCGGCCTTGGCGACCTTCTCTGCCTTGGCCTCGCCCTTCTCGCCCTTCTCGCCCTTCTCACCCTTGGCGGCCTTCTCCACCTTGGGAGCCGCCTCGGCCTTGGCCTCGCCCTTCGCGGAGCTCTTGCTCTTGGGTTCGGCGCTCTTGGCCGAGCCCTTGGAAGCGCTCTTCGACGCGGATGCTTTGCCCTTGGTCACTTCTGCCACCTTCTCCTTGACGACCTTGGCCACCTTCGTCGCCGCCTTCGCCACCCGCTCGCTCGCGTTCTTGAGAAGCTCCAGCCGCGCTGCCTTGTCCTTCTTGGCAGCGGGGGTCGCCTTCTTGGCCCCAGACTTGGGCTTGGCCATCGACGCTGTCTCCTTTAGGATACCCGTGTCATTTCAACGGGTTGGCGGATCTCCCACTGGCAGGGAGCGTGTCACGCGATCCACGTGGCTTGTAACGATGATCAGCGGGACTGTCAAACAAACTCTTGAATTTCCTAGAGACTTCGATCTCAGTGCCACCCCATGAGCACTGGATCCGATCTGCTGCCGGTGGAGGACGCGCGAGCCCGAGCGCTCGCGCTGGCCTCCCCTCTTCCCGTGGAGTGGGTGCGCCTGGACGAGGCCCTGGGGCGCGCGCTGGGCGCGGACGTGCTCGCGCAGCGCACGCTGCCGCCGTGGGACAACTCGGCCATGGATGGCTATGCGGTGCGCAGCGCGGATCTCACCGGCCCGCTGCCTGTCCGCCTCGCCGTGGGAGAGACGATCCACGCCGGGGAGACGCCCAAGCTCGAGCTGCGCCCCGGCATCTGCGCCCGGATCATGACGGGGGCGCCGCTGCCCGCCGGAGCGGACGCGGTGGTGATGCAGGAGCGCACGCGGCCCCTCCAGCTCGCCGAGGGTCCGGCGGTGGAGATCCTCGAGGCGGTGTCCCCGGGCAACTTCGTCCGGCCCCGCGGGGAGGACGCCCGGGCCGGAGAGCCGCTGCTCGGGCGAGGCACGCCGCTGGGCATCCCCGAGCTGGGGCTGATCACCGCCCAGGGAATGCTCACGGTGCCGGTGCCGCGCCGTCCCCGGGTGGCCATCCTCTCCACCGGGGACGAGCTGTGCCGGGCGGACGAGGCCCCCGAGGGCCGCATCGTCGACACCAACGCCCCCGCGCTGGCCCTGGCGGTGGCGCGCGCCGGAGGCCTCCCCACGCTGCTGGGCATCGCCCGGGACACCCAGGCGGAGGTATCCTCGCGGCTGGCGGACGCGCAGGGCTTCGACGTGGTGCTCACCAGCGCGGGCGTCTCCGTGGGCGAGCGGGACTTCGTGAAGGCGGCCCTCCAGGAGCAAGGCGTGGAGATGAACTTCTGGCGCGTGGCCATCAAGCCCGGCAAGCCGCTGGCGGTGGGCCGTCGCGGCGCCACGCTCTACTTCGGGCTGCCCGGCAACCCCACCTCCTCCCTGGTCACCTTCGAGCTGTTCGTGCGCCCGGTGCTGCGGCGACTGCTCGGCCACTCGCCCTCCGCTGTCGAGCCTGCTCGGGTGCCTGGGCGCCTGGAGGGCGAGCTGCGCAAGCCCCCCGGGCTGGCGCACTACATCCGTGTAGCGGCCACCTGGCGGGACGGCGAGCTCTGGGCTCGCCCGCTCGCCACCCAGACCTCGGGAGCGCTGCGCTCGGCGGCCTCCGCCACCCACCTGCTCCACTTCCCCCGGGAGGCCAGCAGCCTGGCTCATGGAGGGTATGTCGTACTCTTGCCTGTCTCTTGGGCGGCTTGAGTAACGTTGGGGGTTCTTCTGCATCCAACCTGTTGGATCCTTAGGGACCTCGCTTGACTTGAACCCCAACGAACCCCGAAAAAGGGAGAGTTCCCCTTTGGGAGATCGCTTCACCATGTCCGACACGCGTCCACCTCCGGTGCTTCCCTCGCGCAAGCCGACCCAAAATCTGGAGCGGTACTCCGAGGCGGACATTCCCACCGAGCGGGGCGTGCTGCGCACGGTCGTCTTCAAGGACCGCCGCAACGGCCGCGAGCACGTGGCCCTGGTGGTGGGACAGGTGGGGGGCAAGGAAGGGGTCCCCGTCCGAGTCCACTCCGAGTGCCTCACGTCCGAGGTCTTCGGCAGCCTCAAGTGCGACTGCCGCGAGCAGCTGGACCGGGCCCTGGACTTCATCTCCCAGTCCGGATGTGGTGTGGTGCTGTACCTGCGGCAGGAGGGCCGCGGCATTGGCCTGGGCAACAAGATCAAGGCCTATGCCCTGCAAGCCAAGGGGTACGACACCTACGAGGCGAATCGGCAGTTGGGTTTCGCGGATGATCTTCGCAGCTATGATATTGCTGCGGAGATGCTGCGGTCCCTGGACGTCCGGTCCGTGGACCTGATTACGAACAACCCATTGAAGATCGCGGGGCTGGTGGAGGAAGGCATCCCCGTGCGGCGTCGAATCCCTTCCCGGACCGAGCACAATCCGCATAACGTCGGATACCTGAAGACCAAGCGCGAGCGCACGGGGCACCTGATTGAGCTCTTCGCCGAGGAAGACACCGAAGCAAAAGCCGGCTGACAAGCCGCTGCGGAAGCGCGCCCAGGAGGCTGCGCGCCGGGTGCAGGCCGCCGCCAAGCGGTCCAACGGCGCGGCGGGCAAGACGCACTTCCACGTGCGCTTCTGGGGCGTGCGGGGCTCGATCCCTTCGCCGGGGCCGCAGACGCGGCGCTACGGGGGCAACACCCCGTGCGTGGAGATGCGCGTGGGAGACGCGCTGCTGATCTTCGATCTGGGCACGGGCGCGCGCCCGCTGGGCGAGGAGCTGGTGGCCCAGGGCCAGCCGGTGAGCGCCTCGGTGTTCCTGTCGCACTACCACTACGATCACCTGCAGGGCCTGCCGTTCTTCACCCCCATCTTCATGCCGCAGAACGCGTTCACCTTCTACGGGGCCACGCGCAACGGGCAGTCGGTGAAGCAGATCCTCTCCGGGCAGATGACGCAGCCCTACTTCCCGGTGACGGCGGACGGCGTGTTCCGCGCGCGGCTGGACTACCACGATCTGCAGGCGGGCGAGGCGCTGCAGGTGGGCCCGGCCAAGGTGAGCACGGTGGAGCTCAACCACCCGGGCGGCAACCTGGGCTACCGCGTGGAGTGCGAGGGCCGCTCGGTGGTGTACGCCACGGACATCGAGCACGGCGGCGGAGACGAGTCGCGCTTCTTCGAGTTCGCCAAGGGCGCGGACCTGCTGATCTACGACTCCATGTACACGGAGGACGAGTACTGCGGGCGCCAGGGCCCGCCGCGCACGGGCTGGGGCCACTCCACGTGGCAGGCCGCGGTGCACGCGGCCAACGAGTCCCAGGCCAAGACCTTGGTGCTCTTCCACCATGATCCGTCCCGGGACGACGCGGCGATGAACCGGCTGGTGAAGCAGGTGCACAAGCACCGCCCCGAGGCCATCGCCGCGCAAGAGGACATGGTCCTCAAGCTCTAGGATCAGCCCTCGCGCAGGGCCACCGCGCGCTTCACGCCCTCGCGCAGCCCGCGGTACTCCAGGCGCTCCAGCGCGTCGCGCGGCTCCAGCCACTCGTAGGCGTCGTGCTCGGGGCTCAGGCGCACCTCCTGCCCCTCGGGGCACCAGGCGGCGAAGGCCGTCTCCTCCACCACCATGGGCGGGAGGATCTCTCCCAGCGCGAAGGAGTGCCGGTAGCCCAGGGCGCGCACGGGGAGCTGGAGCCCGGTCTCCTCCGCCAGCTCTCGGGCGGCGGTCTGCTCGGGAGCCTCGCCCGGCTCGACGCGGCCGGTGAGGGTCTGCCAGAAGCCTCCGCGCTCGGGGATGCGGCGCACCAGCAGCACGCGGGCCTCGGGCCCCCGGCCTTTGAGCAGGGCGATGCTCACCGTGCGCACCGAGGCGCTGGCATCGCGGCGCTCGCCCTCGAACACGGCGCAGAAGTGGCGGGCGAGTGCCTCCTCCACATCCGGCACGGACACGACGTGGCCCAGCTCGCGCTGCATGGAGGTGACGCCCGCCTCGCGGATGCCGCACGGGACGATGAGGTTGAAGTGCGGCAGGTGCGTGTTGACGTTGAGCGCGAAGCCGTGCGTGGTGAGCCAGCGGGAGATGTGGATGCCGATGGCGGCCACCTTCCGCGCGTCCGGCGAGCCCTCCTGGCCCAGCCACACGCCGGGCCACTTGGGGATGGTGCCGGCCTGGAGCCCGTACTCGGCGAGCGTCTGGATGATGCAGCGCTCCACATCACGCACGTAGCGGCGCACGTCCTGGCGGGCCTTGGGCAGCAGGAAGATGGGGTAGCCCACCACCTGACCGGGGCCGTGGTAGGTGACATCGCCTCCGCGGTTGGTCTCGAAGAGCTCGACGCCCTCGGAGGCCAGCGCCTCGTCATGGGCGAGGACGTTCTCCCGCTTCGCGCCACGGCCGAGCGTGAGGACGGGCGGGTGCTCCAGCAGCAGCAGAGAGTCACCGATCAGCTCCTGCCGCCGCGCCTCCGCGAAGCGCTGCATGAGCGTGAGGCCGTCTTCGTACTCCACGCGGCCGAGCCTGTAGACCGTGAGCGTGTTCACACCGTTCCCTTCCGCCGGCCGCGCCGGGCTGGCCTCTTCGCCGAACCCTTCGTCGCCGCACCCTTCCCTCCCGCCTTCTTCACATGTGGCTTCTTCTCTTCCCCCGCCAGGCTCCAGGCACCCGCGAGCACCCGGGTGAGCAGGGCATTCAGCTCATGTCCCGCGCGAGGCGAGCGCGCGGCCTCCGACGCGAAGGCGGCGAGCACCTCGCCGGACAAGGAGAGCTCCGAGCCGCGCAGGGCCAGCCGCCGCCGGGCGATCTCCATGAACTCGGCCTCGGTGGGCACCTGGAGCGGAATGGCCACCTGGACCTGCTCGAGCAACTCCAGCGGCATCGCATCGAGCATGGCCTGTGACAGGGCGCTGGTGGTGAACACCGGCAGGCTCCCCGAGGCGCCGTGCAGCACCAGGCCCGGATCCTCCAAGGTGCCCCGAGCGCTCATCAGCACCGTGCGCTCCGGGTAGCGAGCCAGGATGGCGCCGAGCCGCGACCAGTCCTCGGTCAAGAGCCGATCCACGTCCTCCACGAGCACCACCGCGCCCCCGCCGCCCTGCTCCAGCATGTCGAGCGTCACCAGCGTTCCACGATCCTCGCGAGCCAGCTCCCGGAACCAGACCGTCTTCCCGGTGCCCTCGGCGCCGATCACCATCAGCCTGCGGGCGCCCGCCTGAAGGGCCCGATCCAGCAGCGCGCGAGCGGACTCCTGACCGATGAGGCCCATCGCCTCGCCCTGCTCGGCCTTCCTCCGCGAGGCACGAGGACGCGCGGGGGCGGTGTCCTCCAGGGAGAGCAGCCCCCGGGACTCGATCACGCACGCGGCACAGATGAAGGAGCCGGTGGGGCCAGCGACCAGCTCGCCCACCTCCTGGCTCGGGCGGCAGCAGAACGAGCACCAGGCATCGATCGCCGGATCGGCCCGGGTCGGCCCTCGATCGAACAGGGACGGCTCCTGCGCGCGCGGCTTCTCGTCCATGGCCTCTCCCTCGGGTGATGGTGTGCTGGGTGCCGCGGAACGAGGCGCGTAGGAGTCGACCTCCACATCCGCCACGATCGCCGTCATGTCGCCCTCGACGAGGGGGCGCACCTCCAGCGCCACGTCCGCGGGACGCGGCTTCACGGGAGGCACGGCTCGAGCCGGCTCCTCCACCGGCAGCTCCGCCTCCGCGACGGGCCGCATGGGAAGCTCGGCCTGCGAGCCTTCCTCTTCGACCGGCCACTCGCGTGGAGGCTTCTCCTCTTCCTGGGCCTGTTGAAGCGCCCACTCCAGCGCCCGGCGGCTCGCGGCCTGGAGATCCACCGGCTTGCTGCCTCCCTCGGGAGACTCGGTGACGGCCCAGCGCCTCATCGCGTCCTGGGACTCCGCCTCCGGGCCAGGGAGCTCCTCCTGCCGCAGGGCTTCCTCAATGAGCCGCTGGCGCTCGGCCAGCTCGTCAGGATCCGGCTTCAGCTCCCGCCCGCCCGCGCTCGCCTCGAACACCTCGGCATGGGAGGCCCGAACATCCGAGCTGCCCGAGAGCCCCTCCAGCCGGCGGAGCTCCTCGGAGACTTCTTCCAGGCTCGGGTCCAGGCTCTGGGCATGGCGGAGCACCTGGAGCGCACGAACCGCGTTCCCCGCGCGCCGGTAGAGCTCCGCCGCCTTGCGCAGCTCGGCGATGGCGCCCGCCTTGTCTCCCCTCAGCTCGGCCGCCTGGGCGGCGCGAATATGGTCACGAGGATTGGCCATGGGAGCAGCGTAACCTAGCCTCGGGGCCGCCGCTCCGCACCGCCCTACGCCATCGCCAGGAACAGCATGTCCGGGTGCTCGAGGTACTTGATGACCTCGTACACGAAGTCAGCGGCCACCGAGCCGTCGATGACGCGGTGATCGCACGACAGCGAGAGGTTCATCATCTCGCGCACGACGATCTGGTCATCCTTGACCACGGGGCGCTTGCGCAGGCGGTGGACGCCGAGGATGCCCACCTCGGGGTGGTTGATGATGGGCGTGGCGAACAGGCCCCCGCTCTGGCCCAGCGACGTGATGGTGAACGTGCCGCCGGTCAGCTCCTCCATCTTCAGCTTGCGCTCCCGAGCCGCGGCGCCGAGCCGGGCGATCTCCTGCGCCAGATCGCGCAGCGTGAGCCGGTCCGCGTTGCGCACCACCGCCACGGTGAGCCCATCCGGCGTCTGCGCGGCGATGCCGATGTTGTACTCGCCGCGGACGACCAGCTCCTGGGCCGCCTCGTCGAAGTTGGAGTTGAGGTGGGGGAACTTCTTCAGCGCGGCGATCACCGCCTTCACGATGAACGGGAGGTAGGTGAGCTTCGTCTCGTCGCCCACGACCTGGAGCTGCTTGTTGAGCCGCTTGCGCAGCGCCACCAGGTCAGTGCCATCCACCTCCTCGACGAAGGCGAAGTGCGGCATGGTGAACTTCGAGCGCACCATCTTCTCGGCGATCTTCTTGCGCAGGCCTCGCAGGGGGACGCGCTCGTCCGCGCGGCCAGCGGTCAGCGGCGCCGGAGCGGGCATCGAAGGCCGAGCCTGAGCCTGCCCGGGAGCCTGAGCCTGGGAGACGACATTGGCCGAGGACTGGCCCGCCAGGGCCGCCACGACATCCGCCTTCGTCACCCGGCCCTGAGGACCGGAGCCGGCGATCTCCGCGAGGTTCAGCCCGTGCTCGCGCGCCATGCGGCGGGTGAGCGGCGTGGCCAGCACCTTGGCCGCGGGCCCGGCGCCATTGCCACTCTGGGCGGCCACGGGCTCGGGCTTCGGCGTGGAAGGAGCGACGAGGCCGTTGCCTACTTCATGCCCTCCGGCTGGAGCGGTAGCGGCGCCTTCCACCTCGAGGGTGACGAGGAGCTGGTGGACCTTGGCCATCTCGCCCTCCTTGCCGTGCGTCTTGAGGACGCGGCCGGCCTTGGGGCTGGGCACGGTGACGGTGGCCTTGTCGGTCATCACCTCGGCGAGGGTGTCATCCTCCTTGACGGCGTCGCCTTCCTTCACGTGCCACTTGACGAGCTCGCCCTCCATCACGCCTTCGCCGAGATCGGGGAGCTTGAATTCGAAGAGAGCCATGGGGTTCGAGGTCCGTCTTTCGTGAGGTGACCGCGGGGCTCGCGGTGCAAGGGGCGGAAGGAGAAGGGCTAGCCGTTGCGCTCCAGGCGCTCGCGCTCCATGAGGCCCTTCATGAAGAACTCGGCGGCGCGGTAGCTGGAGCGCACCAGCGGGCCGCTGGCGACGTAGAGGAAGCCGTAGGACTCGGCCAGCTTCTTGTAGGACTCGAACTGCGCCGGAGTGACGAAGCGCTCCACGCGCAGGTGGTACTGCGAGGGCTGCAGGTACTGGCCCAGGGTGAGCACATCCACGCCCACCTCGCGCAGATCCTTGAAGGTCTGCTCCAGCTCGGCGTCCGTCTCGCCCAGGCCCACCATGACGGAGCTCTTGGTGTAGAGGCCCTCGGGGCGCTTCTTGAGGCAGTCCAGCACGCGCAGGGACTGGCGGTAGCCGGCGCGGCGATCGCGCACGGTGGGCGTGAGGCGCTCCACGGTTTCCACGTTGTGGGCGACCACGTGCGGGCGGGCCTCGGCGACGGTGCCCAGATCCTGCTCCACGCCCTTGAAGTCGGGGATCAGCACCTCGACGATCGTCTTCGGAGACTCGCGGCGCAGCTCGCGGATGGCCGAGGCGAAGTGGCTGGCCCCGCCGTCCGGCCGGTCGTCACGGTTGACGGAGGTGACGACGATGTACTCGAGGTCCATCTCCTTGACGGCCTGGGCCAGGTGGATGGGCTCCATGGGATCCAACGGCGGAGGCGCACCGACCTTCACGTGGCAGAAGCGGCAGGCGCGGGTGCAGACCTCGCCCATGAGCATGACGGTGGCGGTGCCGCCGCCCCAGCACTCGGCGATGTTGGGGCAGCGAGCCTCCTCGCACACGGTGGAGAGCTTGGTACGCCGGACGATGGACTTGACCCGCTCGTACCCCTCTCCGTGAGGCAGCCGCACCTTCAACCACTCGGGTTTACGAGTGCTCTCGGAGACCTGGGGAAGGGGGAACCGATCAGGAGTCGCCATGGGTCGCGGGCCTTGTAGGGTTGGGTCAAAAGAGGGTCAAGCAGGAAGCCTCTAACGCGGGGCGTCAGCTGCGACAAAGGCTTCTGGAACGTCCCGTTTTGCTTAACGGCCGAGGCCCCAGGCGGCACTGCGGCGCCCGCTCGGAGTGTCCAGGTTATCCGCATGGGCCGCATCCACCTGGGCACCAGCGGGTACGTGTACAAGCACTGGAGGGGCATCTTCTATCCCCCCAAGCTGCCGTGCAGCCGCTGGCTCCCCTACTACGCTCGCGTCTTCTCCACCGTGGAGCTGAACGCCACCTTCTACCGGCTGCCCACGCCCGAGGCCGTGGACTCCTGGCGTGCGCAGGTGCCGGAGGGCTTCACGTTCGCCTGCAAGGGCAGCCGCTTCCTCACGCACATGAAGCGGCTGACGGACGTGGGGCTGGGGCTGGAGCGCTTCTTCACGCTCATCCACCGGCTGGGGCCCAAGCTCGGGCCGGTGCTCTGGCAGCTCCCGCCGCACATGAAGCATCCGGATCCGGAGCGCCTGGACAACTTCCTCTGCCACCTGCCCCACGACGTGCAGCACGCCTTCGAGTTCCGCGACGCCGCCTGGTACCACCCCGAGGTGCTGGAGGTGCTCGATCAATGGGGCGCCGCCGTGTGCGAGCACGATCTCTGCCCCGAGCCGCCCTCCTTCGTCACCGGCGGCTGGCGCTACCTGCGCTTCCACGGCACCACGTCGAAGTACTCGGGGCTCTATGGCCGCAAGGCCCTGCACACCGTGGCCTCGGATCTCGATGGCTGGCGCCGCGCGGGCTACACCGCCTGGGTCTACTTCAACAACGATCTCCAGGGGCACGCGCTGCTGGATGCGTTCGAGCTCGCGGATCTGCTCGGAGAGCCCGTGCACCTGCCCCCGGAGGCTCCAGGGCCGGAGGACTCGCCCCTCACGGCAGCGCCGGGCGCTGCTCCAGCAGGCCCTTGAGCGTGGCCATCACCCGTATCAGCTCCTCCTCCACCGTGGGGACCTTGGCCGTGATGGCGGGCAGATCCTGCGCGTGCAGCGCATCCTCCAGCTCTCGCACGTGCTCCCGGAGCGACTCGGCGCCGACGGTGGCCGCCAGGCCCTTCAGCGTGTGGGCCGCGCGCACCGTGCACTCCGGATCTCCGCCCTCCCAGGCCACCCGGAACTGCGCCAGGCAGGCCGGCGCATCCCCCAGGAACATCTCCGCCACCTGCAGGTACAGCTCGGCATTCCCATCCAGGTTGAGCAGCGCGCTCTGCATGTTCACGTGCTGGGGCTCAAGCTGCTCCGCCTCCTCCTGGGGCAGGAAGTCGTCCGTCAGGTCCTCCCGCGGCACGGTCCCCTTCTCGGAGCGATGCGGCAGACTCCCGCTCAGCGTCTGATAGAGGGCGTTGACGTCGATCGGCTTGCTCAGGTGCGCGTTCATGCCCGCCTTCAGGCTGCGCTGGCGATCCCATTCCCGCGCATTGGCCGTCATGGCGATGATCGGCAGCTGGGCGAACCGGGGGATGGCGCGGATGCGCCGCGTGGCCTCGTAGCCATCCATGACGGGCATCTGGCAGTCCATGAGGACGGCTTCGTACGGGCCGCGCTCCAGGCGCTCCAGGGCCTCGGCTCCATTCTGGGCGATGTCCACCTCCACCCCCACCCGCCGCAGGAACTGCACCGCCACTTCCTGGTTCAGACGGTTGTCCTCCACCAACAGGACCTTGGCGCCCTGCAGGTGCTTCAGGGCGGGCAGCACGCCGGGCTCGGAGGAGGCCTCCACCTCCTGGGCCTCGCTCTTCGCCAGCGCCACCTGGAACCAGAAGCAGCTCCCCTTGCCTTGCTCGCTCTCCACGCCAATCTCCCCCCTCATCAGCTCGACGAGGCGCTTGCAGATGGCTAGCCCCAGGCCCGTGCCGCCATACTGGCGCGTCACCGAGCTGTCAGCCTGGGAGAACGACTGGAAGAGGCGCGGCAGGTGCTCTCGCGCGATGCCGATACCGGTGTCCCGCACCGAGAACCGGCAGCTCACCTGCCCGTCCTTCTCGGACCGCTTCTCCACCCGGACGACGACCTCTCCCTTGGCGGTGAACTTGAGCGCGTTGGCGAGCAGGTTCTGGAGGACCTGGCGCAGCCGCAGCGGATCGCCGGCCAGCCCCTCCGAGAGCGTGGGGTCCACCTCGAAGCGCAGCTCGATGCCCTTGTCCCGCGCCGTGCTGGAGAACACATCTCCCAGCCCGGAGATCAGCTCCGGCAGGGACAGCGGCACCTTCTCCAGCTCGAGCTTGCCCGCTTCGATCTTGGAGAAGTCGAGGATGTCGTTGATGATCCCCAGCAGCGACTTGGCCGAGCGGCTCGCCTTGATGATGTAGTCGCGGCTCTCGTCCAGCGAGCCGGCATCCAGCGCCAGCTGCGTCATGCCGAGGATGGCGTTCATCGGCGTGCGGATCTCGTGGCTGGTGTTGGCCAGGAACTCGCCCTTGGAGCGGTTGGCCTGCTCGGCCAGCTCCTTGGCCAGCCGCAGCTCCGCCTCCGAGAGGCGCCGCGAGTGCAGGTTCTCCAGGAAGGCGTTGAACCAGCCCACCATCTTGCCGATCTCGTCCTGGGTCTCCGGCGGCGGCAGGGCGCTGACCTCATCCAGGCGATCCTGCTGGATGTTGCGGAAGCCCTCCGAGATGGCCCGGATGGGCGCCACCACCTGGCGCGAGTAGAACACCGCCACCGCGCCAATCGCGCCAAAGCACAGCAGCAGCAGCGCCACGCCCGCGCTGCCCATGCGCGCCATGGGCGCCGTCAGGCTGCCCTGCGGCAGGACGCTGACCACGTGCCAGCCCAGGTGCTCCAGGTGGAGGTGGTTGAGCAGCACATCCTGTCCGGCCAGCCGCACCGCCATCGTGCCCTGCTCGCCCTCCAGCAGCACCTTGAACTCGGGCATCACCGGCTGGCCGATCAGGGCCTTGTCGGGGTGGAAGAGCAGGCGCCCATGGCTGTCGATGATCATCAAGTAGGCGTCGGGGCCCAGATCCAGGCTCTTGAAGTGCTCGTACAGGTAGTCGACCGAGTAGTTGATGACGATGATGCCCACCACCTGGAGGTCCGGGATGTTGGGGTCCACGCGCCGCACCAGCCTCGTGGCGACGAGCACCTTCGGGTAGGCGGACGCCGCGTTGAGGTTGTCCTCCACGCCGTGCCAGACGATGGACTGCGGCGACTCCAGGGTCGCGCGGTAGAGCTGCTTGCGCAGCTCCACATTGACCCGGGAGGTGTCCAGCACGTCCCCCACGTGGAAGTGCTTTCCCCGAGGCGTGAACAGATCAATGGACACCAGCCCCTTGAGGCTGCTGTAGCCGCTGAGGATGGAGCCGACCCTGGCCTGGGTCTCGAGCGCGGAGTAGGCCCCTTTCTTCTCGGGGGACGCATCCGCGGCGGCCAGCGAGTTGCCGATCTCCTCGACGTTGGCGATGTTGGTGGCCAGGCTCTCCACCTGCTCGGCCTGGAGCATCAGGTAGTCGCGCTGGCTGGCCAGCAACCGCGCGTTGTAGTCGTTGGCGACGCTGACGAGCGCCTGGCGCGACATCTCATAGGAGGTGACGCCGAAGACGAGCAACGGCACCACGCTCACGGCCAGCAGGTAGCCGATCAACTTGACGGTGATGGAAGATCGGAGCGCCACGGGCCACGTTCCCGGACTACTGGACCAGCTCTGCCACGATGAGGTGCGTGTCGATGAGCACCTGCTCCGGCACCGACTCGCCGTCGAGCTGCCGGCGCGCCAGCCGGACCCCCTGGTAGCCCTGCTCGGCGGCCTGCTGATCCACGGTGACCGCCAGCTGCCCGGACTTCACCGCCTCGCGCGCCTCCTCGAGCGCGTCATAGGACGCCACCTTCACCGCCTGCCGCCCCGACTCCTGGAGGAACTTGAGCGCCCCCAGCGCCATCATGTCGTTGGCGCAGAACAGCAGCGAGATGTCCGGGTGGGCGGAGAAGAGCTGGCGCGTCACCGCGTAGCCCTCGTCGATCTTCCAGTTGGCCGTCTCCGTGGCGACCAGGGTGATGTGGGGGTTCTCCTTGAAGGCGCGCTCGGCGCCCGCCCTGCGCAGGCGCGAGTTGTCGGCGCTGCGGATGCCTTCGATGATGGCCGCCTGGGCGGGCTTCTGCACGGAGCGGGCGATGAACTGGGCCGACTCGTAGGCGGCCTTCTCATTGTCGACGCTGACGAAGGGGATATGGGCCAGCCCCTGCTTCTTCATGGCCTCGGGATCCAACCGGTTGTCGATGTTGACGATGGGGATGCCGGCCTCCTGCGCGCGCTTCAGCACGGGCACCAGGCGCAGGGAATCTCCGGGAGCAATCACGATGGCATCCACCTTCATCTGGATCAGCTCCTCGACAATCTGGATCTGCTGCTCGATCGAGGTCTCCTGCGAGGCCGTCTTGACGAGCAGCGTCACCCCCAGCTCCTTCTCGGCGCGCTTGGCGCCCCTCTCCATGTCGACGAAGAAGGGGTTGGTCAGCGTCTTCATCACCAGCGCGATCGTCTTGTGCGCGGGAGCCGGGCGGGGCTGCTCACCCGCGGCCTGCACCGGCGCGGCGACCCCTGCGACGGAGGGCTTGTGGGATTCACCGCACGCCCCAAAGGTCACGCACATGGCGAGGAGCGGCGCGAATCGCATCACGTGCATGGGGGGCTCTCCCAACAAGGGCCGGAGCAACGGGCATCCGGCCTTCCCCATCCTACACGGAATTTCTCGATATCCGGGAGCCCCCCTCTTTGCGATGACCCACCCCTACCTCCAATGTCACCCCTGGGCTGGACGGAGGGCAAACACAAGAGCCTGGAAGCAGAGGGGTTTCCCAGGGCTTCCAGGCTCGGAGAAGGGCGGTGAGGTGATCCAAGGATCCGGGTCCCAGGCGCCCCGCTCCCCGCGGGCGCGCCCGGTTGACTTTGGGCTCAGATGTGGATCGGGTGACCCAGGGTGGCCTCGGCGCCCTCCTTGACGATCTCGGAGAGCGTCGGGTGGGCGTGCATGGTGTGGGCCAGCTCCTCGGTGGTGATCTCCAGACGCAGCGCGACGCAGGCCTCGGCGAGCAGCTCCGTGGCGTGCGGGCCCACCAGGTGGACGCCCAGCACCTCGTCGTACTTCTTGTCGGAGACGACCTTGATCATGCCCACGCCCTCATTCGAGATGGAGGCCTTGGTGACGGCGCTGAAGGGGAAGAGGGCGGTCTTCACGTCGTAGCCGCGCTCCTTGGCCTTCTTCTCGGTGAGGCCCACCGAGGCCACCTCGGGGTAGCAGTACGTGGCGGAGGGCACCAAGTCATAGTTGATGGGCTGGGGGTTCTTCCCGGCGATGTGCTCCACCGCGAGGATGCACTCGGCGCTGGCCACGTGCGCCAGCATGGCCGTGGGGATCACGTCGCCAATGGCGTACACGTTGGGCTCGGAGGTGCGCATCATCGAGTCCACCTTGACGAAGCCGCGGTCGAGCTGGACGGCGGTCTGCTTGAGGCCGATGTCCTCGGTGACGGGGGCGCGGCCCACGGCGGACAGGAGCAGCTCCGCCTCGAGCGTCTTGGTCTCGCTGCCCACCGTCATGGTCACCTTCACGCCGGAGGCGGTGTGCTCCACCTTCTCCACCTTGGCGCCGGTGTGCAGATCGATCTTGCGCTTCTTGAAGTGCTTCTCGAGCTCCTTCGAGGCGTCGATGTCCTCGATGGGCAGCAGGTTGGGCATGTACTCGACGATGGAGACCTGGCTGCCCACGTGGTTGAAGACGGAGGCGAACTCGCAGCCCACCGCGCCGGCGCCGATGACGATCAGGCTCTTGGGGATGCGCTCCAGCAGGAGGATGGAGTCACTGTTGAGCACCCGCTTGTGGTCCACCACGACGCTGGGAAGGGACTTGGGCACCGAGCCGGTGGCGATGATGATGTTCTTCGTGTCGAGCGTCTGCTTGGCGCCATCGTCGGCGGTGACCTCGACCTTGCCCTTGCCGGCGATGCGACCATGGCCCTTGAGGACCGTGATCTTGTTCTTCTTCATGAGGAAGTCGATGCCGTTGGCCCCCTTGGTGACCACCTTGTCCTTGTGCTTCTGGGCGTTGGCCCAGTTGATGGTGGGGTTGCTCAGATCGATCCCGAAGTCCGAGGCCTCCTGGATGTGGTGGTACAGGGCGGCGGTCCAGAGCAGGGACTTGGTGGGGATGCAGCCGCGGTGGAGGCAGGTGCCGCCCAAGCGCTTGTCCTTCTCGATGATGGCCGTCTTCAGGCCGAGCTGGGCGGCCCGGATGGCGCCCACGTAGCCGCCAGGGCCAGAACCGATGATCACCACGTCGAACGTCTCAGCCACACACGCCTCCATTGAGTAGAACTCGCGGGGGCTGATAACCCCCGCTCACGGTGGGAATCAAGGAGTTTGCATTTGCGCCGCTTTCCGCTCCGAACCCTTCTTCTGATGGTCGTGGCGTTGATCGTCTTCGTGCACCTGTACGTGACTACCCATCGTCCGGGCTCCAAGGAGGCGGGGAAGCCCTCTGGGGCCCGGCCGGGAATGACGGTGGAGGTGGCTCCGCCCTCGGGGACGCAGAAGGCCCCCTCCCCGGCGTCGCCCGCCTGCAATGGGCTCGAGCGGACGCTGGATGGCGTGGTGCGCAACCCGGCGGATGCCTCCGCGCTGGCCGAGGCCCAGCGGCAGTTGGAGGCCTGTCCGGCGCCCCCGGTGCGAGCCTGCGAGCTGGGCGCCGCTCTGGATGCCCGGGCTCCCCTGGCGGAGGGGGACACTCCCGCGAGAGGGCTGCTGACGACGCTGTGCCAGCGCTGCCCCGCCGAGGCGAACGCGTGCGCCGGGAGCGTAACCCGGATGCTGGAGGAGAGCGCGGCGGGCCATGCGCGCGACCCGAGGGAGGCGCTGTGGAACCTGGAGCACGCGGGGCCCGGCACGGCGGTGGCGTGCGGGGCACTGGTACGCATGGCGCTGATCCCGGCGGCGACGACGGGCGGGACCTTCAATGCGCCGCTCCGGCCATTACTGGCGGCGCTCGCGCCAACGTGTGCCAAGGCGGGACAGTTGCCCGCGGCGGTGCTGAGCGCCGCGGTGGTGCAGCAGGGAGCGCAGGCCGGCGAGCTGGCCGGACTGGCGACGGCTCCGGCAGCCATGTCCTCGTCCGTGACGCCCCAGCAGATCACGGGGGCTGAGGCCGGAAGCCACGCGTTCGATGGGAATGAGAAGTCAGGGGTGGACCTGGGCAACGGGCAGACGCCTCGGTGGGAGGCGGATGGAGCGTTGCGAGGACAGTTCGAGCCGCCGCTGAAGCAACTGACTTCCCTGCGCGTGCGAGCCAAGGGCGCGGGGACGCTGCGCGCGATCGTCCGATTGCCGCCGGGGCTGGGGCTGGAGGATCGGGAGCGCGGCACGTTCTTCGTGAACCCCACGGTGTGTCAGTTCAAGGGCACGGGCCAGTGGGAGACGTGCGCGCTCAAGGTGCCGCTGCTGGACGTGGAGGCGATCAGCGTGTTCCCGGCGCAGCCGAAGATCTCGGTGTACGAGGTGGAGGCGCGGGGTACGCTTTGAGGCAGGTCCCACGACAGGGGCTTCCTCGCGATTGCCTCAGGGAGTGCCCGCGGTGAATTGGCGCGTCGTGCTGACGTTCCTCGCGTGCCTCCTGTTTTCAGTGCCGCTCATCCTGTTGGTGGCAATGATGCTGCGGCCCACATGGCCTGAACCCAACCCGGGCGGCAAACGCATCAGCCCCATGCTCACTGAGGAAGAGCGGATGCGGCTGAGCACTTATCACCGCGACTGCGGCTCGGGGCAGGCCTGCGAACCTCCGCTGCGTTGTGTGACTGACGTGCGCATTCGTGCGCAGTATTGCACCGACAGTCAATGCTCCACGGATTCGCAGTGCCCAGCGGATCAACGCTGCCTGAACATCGCCACGCGCGGTGACGAGCCGCTGGTGAGGTTCTGCGTCCCCGTGGGCAGGCGCCAAGAAGGCGAACACTGCTTCGCACTCCCCGGCGATAAGGACGAAGCCTGCGCCGCCGGGTTGCAGTGCGGTGGCCGGGAGGGGTGGTGCGCCCGGCCCTGCCAGCCGAACGCCGCAGCGGCGTGTCCCGAGGGCCTCTTCTGCGCCAACACGGCGCCTGTGCCGCTGTGCCTCCCCACCTGCGAGGCGCGAGGGTGCCCCACGGGCCAGCAATGCATCCGCTTCGCTGAAGGTGTTTCTGTCTGCGCGGAAGCCTACGGGCCACAATGCCAGCAGTCTCCCTGCCCCAGGGGTGGCGAATGCACTGTGGGGCAGGATGTGCAGCGTCCAGGCAAGATATGGATGGAATGCACCGAGCGGTGCGGCGATGGCCACCCACCGTGCGGAGCTGGGCTGATCTGTGATGCCTGGCTGTGCAGAGTGCGTGCTCCGGACCATGTCGATCACCTGTTCCGGGCCATGCCGATCACCGATTCCGGAGCAAGCCGATCACCTGTTCCGGACCATGCCGATCACCGATTCCGACCATGTCGATCACCTGCCTGGCGGGGTGAAACAGGGCGGAACAGGGCTGTAGCAGGCTGCGGGTGAAGGTAGAGCCGGAGCGTTGACGACGCTGGACAGAGAGCCGAGCACGCCGCCTCCCGAACACGGAGGTGGCTGTGGCGGCAGA
>NZ_JBJMQP010000222.1:0-8670 GCF_045802625.1 Hyalangium sp.
GGCGCGGGGGTGGCTCCCACACTCTGCTCTCCAAAGGCCAGCGTGGAGGCCACCAAGGCGGTGGGATTCACTCCCGTGCCTGACAGCGCCACGGCGATGGTGGGCTTGGCCACGTCACTGGTGCTCAGTGTCAGCGTGGCCGAAGTGGCCCCAGGCACCGTCGGCGTGAACGTCACCGTCAGGTTCAGGCTTTGGCCAGATGGCACATCCAGCGTGGCCGGGCTGACGCTGTAGCGCGCGCTGTCTGCCCCGCTCAGCACCGCGTTGGTGATGTGCAGCGTACCCGAGCCATCGTTGCGCACCGCCAGCGCCATCGTCGCCGCGGGGGTGGCTCCCACTCGCTGCTCTCCGAACGCCACCGTGGAGGCCACCGTGGCGGCAGGATTCACCCCTGTGCCCGACAGCGCCACGGTGACGGTGGGCTTGGCCACGTCATCGGTGTTCAGCGTCAGCGTGGCGGAGGTGGCCCCTTCGGCCGCAGGCGTGAAGGTCACCGTCAGGTTCAGGCTCTGGCCGGCGGGCACATCCAGCGTGGCTGGGCTGACGCTGTAGCGCGCGCTGTCCGTCCCACTCAGCACCGCGCTGGTGATGTGCAGCGTGCCCGTGCCGCTGTTGCGCACCGCCAGCGGCAGCGTCGGCGCGGGGGTGGCTCCCACGCTCCGCTCTCCAAAATCCAGCGTGGAGGCCACCACGGCCGTGGGATTCACCCCCGTGCCCGACAGCGCCACGGCGATGGTGGGCTTGGCCACATCACTGGTGCTCAACGTCAGCGTGGCCGAGGTAGCCCCAGGCACCGTCGGCGTGAAGGTCACCGTCAGGTTCAGGCTCTGGCCCGCCGGCACATCCAGCGTGGTGGGGCTGACGCTGTAGCGCGCGCTGTCCGCCCCACTCAGCACCGCGCTGGTGATGTGCAGCGTGCCCGTGCCGCTGTTGCGCACCGCCAGCGGCAGCGTCGCCGCCGGGGTGGCGCCCACGCGCTGCTCTCCGAACGCCGCCGTGGAGGCCACCACAGCCGTGGGATTCACTCCCGTGCCTGACAGCGCCACGGCGATGGTGGGCTTGGCCACGTCACTGGTGCTCAGTGTCAGCGTGGCCGAAGTGGCCCCTGGCACCGTCGGCGTGAACGTCACCGTCAGGTTCAGGCTCTGGCCGGCGGGCACATCCAGCGTGGCCGGGCTGACGCTGTAGCGCGCGCTGTCCGTCCCGCTCAGCACCGCGTTGGTGATGTGCAGCGTGCCCGTGCCATCGTTGCGCACCGCCAACGGCATCGTCGCCGCCGGGGTGGCTCCCACGCGCTGCTCTCCGAACGCCACCGTGGAGGCCACCGTGGCGACAGGATTCACCCCTGTGCCCGACAGCGCCACGGTGATGGTGGACTTGGCCACATCATTGGTGGTCAACGTCAGCGTGGCCGAGGTGGCCCCTTCGGCCACGGGCGTGAACGTCACCGTCAGGTTCAGGCTCTGGCCCGCCGGCACATCCAGCGTGGCGGGGCTGATGCTGTAGCGTGCGCTGTTCGTCCCGCTCAGCACCGCGTTGGTGATGTGCAGCGTGCCCGTGCCGCTGTTGCGCACCGCCAGCGCCATCGTCGGCGCGGGAGTGGCTCCTACGCTTTGCTCTCCGAACGCCACCGTGGAGGCCACCACGGCGGTGGGATTCACCCCCGTGCCCGACAGCGCCACGGTGATGGTGGGCTTGGCCACGTCATCGGTGCTCAACGTCAGCGTCGCGGAGG
Organism: Hyalangium sp.; assembly: GCF_045802625.1. Classification (NCBI taxonomy): domain Bacteria; kingdom Pseudomonadati; phylum Myxococcota; class Myxococcia; order Myxococcales; family Archangiaceae; genus Hyalangium; species Hyalangium sp. Next base: position 1,736 of record NZ_JBJMQP010000222.1, read on the forward strand.
TGGCCCCCAGGGCTGTGGGCGTGAACGTCACCGTCAGGTTCAGGCTCTGGCCGGCGGGCACATTCAGCGTGGCCGGGCTGACGCTGTAGCGCGCGCTGTCCGTCCCGCTCAGCACCGCGCTGGTAATATGCAGCGTGCCCGTGCCGCTGTTGCCCACCGCCAGTGACAGCGTCGGCGCGGGAGTGGCTCCTACGCTTTGCTCTCCAAACGCCACCGAGGAGGCCACCACGGCCGTGGGATTGACTCCCGTGCCCGACAGCGCCACGGGGACAGTGGGCTGGTCCACGTCATCGGTGCTCAACGTCAGCGTGGCCGAGGTGGCCCCCACAGCTGTGGGCGTGAACGTCACCGTCAGGTCCAAGCTCTGGCCAGATGGCACATCCAGCGTGGTGGGGCTGACGCTGTAGCGCGCGCTGTCCGTCCCGCTCAGCACCGCGTTGGTGATGTGCAGCGTACCCGAGCCATCATTGCGCACCGCCAGCGCCATCGTCGCCGCCGAGGTGGCTCCCACGCGCTGCTCTCCGAACGCCACCGTGGAGGCCACCGTGGCGACGGGAATCACCCCCGTGCCCGTCAGGGCCACGGAGGGGACGGTGGGACTGCCTGACTCATCCGTGGTGAAGGAGAGGGTGGCATCGTCGCTGCCCTCGGCGGTGGGGACGAACGTCACCGTGAAGTCCTGGCTGCCGCGCGCCGTCACCGAGAGCACGCTCGGAGAGACGATGTAGGACGCGGCGCCGGCCCCTGTGAGCACCGGGGTCACCTGAATGACCGAGTTCAGGGTCCCCACGTTGGTCACCGTCACGGTCTTGCTCGAACCCGAACCGTTCACGACCCCTTCGCCGAAAGCGCGTGAAAGCGGGCTCACATCGGCGGCGGATGCCACCCCATTGCCCGTCAGGTCGACGGTGGCGGTCAGGGTGCTCCCGTTGGAGGTGAGCTTGTAGCTGAAGGTCAGGGTGGCGGCTTTGGGCCCGGTCGACGCGGGCGTGAACGTCACCGTGTAATCCTCGTGAGCACCCGACGAGATTGAGCTTCCAATCGATGGGGAGACGGTGAACTGCGTCGTCGTGGGGGTGATCGCGATGCTGGTGATGGTGACGTTACCGCTGTTACCCGTGTTCGACACCCGCACCGTCATCGTGTTGGAGGTGTTCGTCTTCTGATCCTCGAAGGCCAGCGCGGTCGTCGAGATCGAGAAGGCGGCGGCCAGAGGCACGGGCTTGAGCTCTTGCTCCGCGGCGCCCACGGGAGAGCCGCCCCCATGCTCGGAGGAGCCACAAGAGACCAGCACTACCGAGACACAGAGTACGGCCAAGACGTTGACTCGGAGCACTTGCCCCTCCTCGCTCAAAGAGCGGTAGGATTCTACCTGTTCATGATCTTACATCCATCCGCCAGGGGAATACTGGCCGCGGCGCTGCTGGCGTCCTCTCTCGCCGCCGCGCAGTCCAGTGATCAGCTACCCGGCTTCGATCTGGAGCGGCTGGAGACCAACGTAGGGCGCGGTACGCTCCTGGTCGGCAATGGTGAGTTGATGGTCCCTGGGGGCCTTGATGTAAGCCTGCTGGGGCACTACCAACGCCTGCCCCTCGTGCTGAACGACGGAGAGGGAGACCTCCAGGTGGTGCGCAACCGGGCCACCGCGCTCCTGTCGGCGGCCTATGGCGTGCTGCCCTGGCTCGAAGTCAGCGCCCAGCTCCCGTTCGTGCTATGGCAGCAAGGAGATGATCCGACCCAGGTGGGCCTTGGCCAGTTGGCTGCTCAGGGGTTGGGCACGCCCGTGCTCCAGGCGCGGCTGGGCCTGCTGTCGCGCCGCCAGCGGCAGCCCGTGGATCTGTCCGCGGATCTCGGCGTGGGCCTGCCCTTCGGCAACGGAGCGGCCCTGGCGGGAGACGATGGGCCTCGCTTCCATGCGCGCATGACCGTGGGCACCACGCTGGGCTGGGTGGCGCCCTCGCTCGAGGCCGGCGTGCTGTTCCGCCCCGCCATCCTCCTGGCGACCTCCGCTGGCTCCGCCAAGCAGGGGGCCAACTCGGAGATCCGCCTCGGGGCCGCGCTGGCCACCACGGGCAAGGGGCTCCGCGGTGAGCTGGCCCTGCGGAGCTCGCTCTCTCCCCAGGTTTCGGTGGATCTGCTCGGTGGCGTGCGCTTCCCGCTGCTGGTGGGGCTGGAGGCCTTCCTGATGGGAGGCCCCGGCCTGGGTGGCGCCGTGGGAGCGCCTCGCTTCCGCATGCTGGCCGGCGTCAGCTTCCACGACGAGCCCCCGCCGAAGATCTCCTTCATCGACGAGAACGCGGATCACGAGTTCCAGCTCTCGGTCGCCACCAAGCAGCGCCCGCACAACGAGGAGCGGATCCGGCCCGTCAGCACCTGGGAGCTCAACTCCCTGACGCGGGGAGATCCTCAGCAGGAGGACGGCGAGCAGAAGCCCCAGGAGCCCCAGCGTCCCTACCAGCCCACGCCCCAGGAGAAGATCGTCCTCCGGGGGAGCATCTCCTTCACCAAGGGCAGCGCGGAGCTGCCCGGCGTGGTGCCGCTGCTGGATCAGGCCGTCCTCCAGCTGTCCGAGGCGACTCGGGGAGGCACCGTCATCATCGAGGGCCACGCGGACAGCGAGGGCACGGACACCTCGGACATGTTCATGTCCCTGCGGCGCGCGCAGGCGGTGCGGCGCTACCTGGTCAACCAGGGCATCCCCGCGACGCAGGTGCGGATCCGCGGCTTTGGCTCGGAGTGGCCCGTGAGCGCCAAGCCCGCCACCGAGGAGGAGCACCAGCTCAACCGCCGCGCCGAGGTGCTCATCGTCACCGAGGCGCCGGCCACCTCGACCACGACGCAGGCCCCAGCCCCGTAGCCCCCTGCCCTGCTCTCACCCGGGCGGAGGGCCCGGGTGGGCTCAGCGCTGCGTGATGGCGCCAATCCGGATGAGGAACCGGGTCTTCCGCTCCAGCTCGCGTTGCAGATCGCTCAGGTGCCGCGTCGAGTCCCGCACGGGCGCCATGGAGGGAGGGCTCGCACGCGCCGGCATGACGGCGGGGGGATTCATGGTGCGCCGTGGCTCGGACGCCGTCCGCGCCGCTTCGCGCTCCACCTGGGAGCTCCGGGGCCTGCGCACGACGGGCTGGCGGACCACGAGCGCCGGCACCCGATCATCCACCGAACGCCCGTAGAGCCACGCACCGCAGCGCCACAGCACGTCATGGCGCTGGGTCAGCAGCGTCCAGAACCGGTCGCGCAGCTCAATGAGCTTGACGAGGTGGGGGGCTCCGCCGTCGCTCGCGCTCACCGGCTCTCCGAGCAGGGCCTTCAGCTTCTGCGCGATCTGCTCCGTGTCGCGGACCTCGGAGGGGCTCACGGGCGAACGGCCGGTGATCCGCGGCTCGTTCCTCCGGAACACGGCGGCCAGCGCCAGGCAGTCGTCCAGGACATCCTGCTGCCCGTGGAGCCGGACCTCATCCGCGTCCGCGTCCGCCAACAGGTTGGCCTCGGCGAGCGCGTCGGCCGTCTTGCGCAGCTTGCGCCGCAGGTTCTGCGCCTGCTCGAACAGCATGCCGAACGAGACCGTTCGAAGCTCGCGCTGCACCTGGAGCGAGGCGAAGGCCACGCCCTGCACGAGCCGCGGGAGCATGGACAGCTCCACCACATCCACGTTGGGGAGCTTGCCGATCAGCACCGCCCCGCTGCCGAGCACCGCCTCAACGCCTCGCGTCACGTTGTGGTAGGTGAGCACGAGATCCGCGCAGCACTCCTCGATGGCGTCCGCGTCGACCACCTTCGCGGCGGCGACGAAGGCGTCGTAGGCCGCTTGCGAGGCGACGCTCTCGAGCTCGGCCACCTCCGCCGGTAGATCGCTTGCTGTCTCGGGCACCTTGCCGCTGTCGTCCTCGGCCATGGGGAGGGAGATTACCCCGCCCGGATCCAGACTTCTAACCGGTTAGAAGTCCGCAACCGCCCACATCCCAGTAGGCTCGCGCACCAGGAGGTGTTCATGCCGGAGCTGGTGTTTCTTCGCCAAGGGCAGGAGGTGCTCCGCTTCGTGCTGGATGGCCCGCGCGTGGTGCTGGGCCGGGGCGAGGACTGTGACGTCGTCATCCCCGATCCCCAGGTGAGCCAGCATCAGGTGGCGCTGCTGCGCGAGGGCGAGCGCTGGCGGGTGGAGGATCTGTCGGGCCAGGGCACCCGGGTGGCGGGCCAGGTGCTCCAGCGCGGCAAGCTGGAGGACGGGGCCGATCTTCAACTGGGCCCGTGGATCGCCCTGTTCCGGCTGCGCGGCACGGCCGGGCCCGAGGGCTCCGCCCGGGGTGCTTCCACCGACGTCAAGCCCCTCGAGGCCGTGGAGGAGCACCCGCAGCGGGCCCAGCTGCGCGTCAAGCGCGGCTCCACCGAGCAGCTCTACCCGCTCACCGCTGCCCGCTTCACCGTGGGCAAGGGCCCGGACAATGCCGTGGTCATCGCGGACCGGTTCATCTCGACTCGCCACCTGGAGGTGACACGGTGCGAGCTGGGCTTCCACGTGCGCGACCTGAACTCCACCAACGGCACGTTCCTGGACGGGGTGCGCGTGCTGGCGGTGGAGCTGCCGCTGAACCACACCCTGCGCGTAGGCGAGACAGAGCTGCACTTCGAGCCGGTGCCCGCCTCCCCAGGGGAGCAGTCCTTGCACGGCATTGTCGGAGCCGATCCCGCCATGCGGAAGCTGCTGGAGCGGGTGCGGAGGGCGGCGGACTCGGAGGCCGTGGTGATGGTGCTGGGCGAGTCCGGCACGGGCAAGGAGCTGGTGGCGCGGGCGCTGCACGAGTACTCGCCGCGGGCCGCGCAGCCCTTCGTCCCCGTCAACTGCGCGGCGCTGTCTCCGGCGCTGATCGAGAGCGAGCTGTTCGGCCACGAGAAGGGGGCCTTCACCGGCGCGGACTCCAAGCACAAGGGCGCCTTCGAGGAGGCCGACGGCGGCACGCTCTTCCTGGACGAGGTGGGGGAGCTGCCGCTGGAGCTCCAGGCCAAGCTGCTGCGGGTGCTGGAGACGGGCGAGCTCAAACCGGTGGGCGCCAGCCGCCCCTTCCATGTGCGGGTGCGGGTGGTGGCCGCCACCCACCGGGATCTGCGCGCCCACGCCCGCCAGGGCCGGTTCCGCGAGGACCTGTACTACCGGCTGAGCATGATGCCGCTGGTGCTGCCGCCGCTGCGCAGCCGGCGCGGGGACATCCGCCTGCTGGCCGAGCACTTCGTGCAGGCGCTTGGGCCGGAGGAGCAGCCGGTGAAGTTCACCGCCGCCGCGCTGGCCCAGCTCCAGAAACACTCCTGGCCCGGCAACATCCGCGAGCTGCGCAACGTGGTGTGCCGCGCCTTGCTGATGCGCCAGGGTCCGAAGATCGACGCGAGGGATCTGTCCTTCGAGGATGGGTACCACCACGCCCCCGAGGACGGGCAGGCGCCCGAGCTGGAGCTGCCCGAGGGCGTCACGCTGGAGCAGATGATGGAGCGGGTGGAGCGGCAGCTCATCGAGAACACCTTGCGCCGCTGCGGCAACCACAAGGACCAGGCCGCGAAGAAGCTGGGGATGGCGCGCTCCTCGCTCTTCGAGCGCCTGAAGCGTTGGGGGATCACCCAAGGGCAGGAGTGACGTGCTCGCTCAGGCTTCCATCCGGGAACACGGACGGTGTTCTGCCCAGCGCCGGGCCGGATCCAGACTTCTACTAGACTTCCTCGAATCGCGCGCCCGTAACGCCCATGTCCTCCATGGCGTTCTTGATCTCCTCGGAGATGATCAGGGCGACCTCCCACCCTTCGGGGCGAAACACCTCGGCGTTCCCCACCTTCCGCTTGTCGATGCACAGGCGATCCACGCCCATGTATTGCCCGACCTTGTCGGGGACTCCGTGCTCTGGCGTCCAGAAACGTACCTTGGAGGCTTCCTCATCGATGCAGCGGATGAGGCGCGTTGCCACGAGGACGAGGTACTGATCCGGTTGGCCCTCGATATCAGCGGGGATGAGCTGGACGTCGCCGGGGGCACGATCCGCCAGCATGGAAGCAACCTTGACGTGGACGACGGGGACGCTCAGTAGCGCCCAGGAAAAGTCCAGCGGCCTGCCTGCATTCTTGATGGGGATTTTCAACCGTCCTTCGACGTGGACGGGCGTCCCCTTTATGAAGTCCCAGTCGTGCACTTTGCGGCCATGGCTGTCGATGGGCGTAGCCAAGTACCAGCGCTGGGGAACATAAAGGTCGTCAGCTAGCTGGAAGAAGCGCTGGGACATAGGGGACTTCTAGCGTCATTTCCCCAGGGTGACGAGTCAGTTCAACTCCGTTCCGGGTGTTGAGATCCGCATGGCGAGGTCATCCAGCACGGGCAGCAACCGCGCCCGGCATTCCGCGATGGTGCTACAGCCTCCCAGCGCCCTCTGCAAACTCTCAAAGACGATCTGGTGGTATCGCTGCGGATGAGGCCCCTTGTGCCCCAGGATCGGCACCACGTTTTGACGGTCCTTCAGCCTCATTCCCGCCCTGGCGAAAAGCTCCTCGAATAGGGGGGTCCACGGGCCACCTCGCAAGGTGGATTTCTTGTTCGCGATGGTTGCCATGTGGTGATTCTCCGTGCGGGGGCTGCGCCCGCCGCGCGCCGCCATCGCCACAGCGCCCGGCGCCAGCGCCATGCGGAAGCCGTCCTCCGTCACGGCCACCGACTCCACCGCGCCCACCTCGGACAGCAGGATCCCTTCCTGATCAGCCGCATGGAGCGACACTTGAGCCGAGCCGGGCAGCGTCGCCACCTGTTCCGCGAACCCCTTCGCGCTGTGCGTCAGCAGCGCCATGACGATCATGGCAAAGGCTTGCGCCGCTTCACGTGAGAACAGCCGGCCGAACTTCTCGCCCGCTTCGCGGATCTCCTCGAAGCTGGTGGCGACCTTCACCTCCTCCATCAACTCGAACCA
>NZ_JBJMQP010000223.1:0-30012 GCF_045802625.1 Hyalangium sp.
ATGGACCGCGTCCTGGCGCACATTGGCGACAAGCTGAAGGAGACGCTCACTCTGGTCGTCAGCAAGTCGGGCGGCACCAAGGAGACGCGCAACGGCATGCTGGAGGCCGAGCGCGCCTACCAGGCTCGCAACCTCTCGTTCAGCGCGCATGCGGTGGCGGTAACGGGCGACAACAGCGAGCTGGACCAGACCGCGAAGAAGAACGGCTGGCTGCGCACCTTCCCCATGTGGGACTGGGTTGGCGGCCGCACCTCCGTGCTCTCCGCGGTGGGCCTGCTGCCCGCGCGGCTGCAGGGGCTGGATGTGGATGGGCTGCTGTCGGGCGCTCGGGACATGGACCGGGAGACGCGCCAGCAGGACGTGAAACGCAACCCGGCCGCCCTGCTGGCGCTGATGTGGCACCACGCTGGCAATGGGCGTGGCACCAAGGACATGGTTATCCTGCCGTACAAGGACCGGCTGATGCTGATGTCCAGGTACCTGCAGCAGCTCGTGATGGAGTCGCTGGGCAAGGAGCAGGCGCTGGACGGCAAGGTGGTGAACCAGGGCCTCGCCGTCTACGGCAACAAGGGCTCCACGGATCAGCACGCCTACGTGCAGCAGCTGCGCGAGGGGGTGAACAACTTCTTCGCCACCTTCATCGAGGTGCTCCAGGATCGCCAGGGTCCCTCCATGGCCGTGGAGGAGAACGCCACCAGCGGGGACTATCTGGTGGGCTTCCTGCTGGGCAGCCGGCGTGCGCTCTTCGAGAAGGGCCGCGAGTCCATCACCCTCACCGTACCGGAGGTCAGCGCGCGCACGGTGGGCGCGCTCATCGCGCTGTACGAGCGCGCGGTGGGCTTCTACGCCTCGCTGGTGAACATCAACGCCTACCACCAGCCGGGCGTCGAGGCGGGCAAGAAGGCGGCCGGGGCCGTGCTGGAGCTCCAGCGCAAGCTGCTCTCCCACCTGAAGGGGAAGAAGGGCGCGGCGGGCACGGCGGAGCAGCTGGCCACCGCCGTGGGCGCCGCGGACGAGGTGGAGACGGTCTTCAAGGTGCTGGAGCACCTGGCCGCCAACCCGGATCACGGCGTGGCGCGCGCCGAGGGTGCCACCCCCTTCGAGGCCCGCTTCAGCGGGAAGTGAGGCCCGCGGCGCTCAGGCGCCGAGCTCCGCGAGCAGCGCCCGGGCCCCTACGAGCTCCGGCGCATTGAAGCCCTCGGTGAACCGGGCATAGAGGGGGGCCAGCAGCTCACGGGCCTCCGCGCGCTGCCCCCGTCTCAGCAGGAGCCGGCACAGCGGCAACGCGGCCCGCAGCTCCATCATCTTCGCGCTCCGCTCGCGTGCCAGGTCGAGGGTTTCGCGGAGGCGCGCCTCGCCCAGCGCGGAGTCTGGTTCTCTGTCCAGCAGGATGGCGCCCTGGCGATACAGCACGTGCAGGAGCGCGAACCCCTCGCCCGTGGCCTGGGCCCGGCGCCGGGCCTCCTCCAGCCGCCGGAGCGCCCCCTCCGGGTGACCCAGCGCGGCCTCGAGCTCCGCCGACATGGAGGCGTAGAACGGCCAGTACATGGCGTTGCCCTGCCGGTCCATCTCCTGGAGGCATCGCTCCATGCCCTGGGCATCCTGCTTCGTGTAGTCATGCACGAGCTGGGTGTACAAGCCCTGGGACACGAAGCGCTGGCGGGTCGTCAACTCCAGGGCCTTCTCGGCAAGCTCGCCATGCCGCTCGTGAGCCCCCATGAGGTGGTACAGCGCGAGGGCATAGATGTACGCCACCGCCAGCGTGCTCGCGTGGTTCAGCTCGCGGGCCATGTTCAGCGCGGACTCCATCAACCTCGCGGCCTCGTCCGACGCGCCCAGGTGCCACTCCACCATCGACAGGAGCATCAACGCATAGATGCGGGGCTCCACCCCATAGACCTCGGAGGGCTTGCGGGGGGGGCTGTCCCCGGCAAGCGACAAGGCCCCAGTCAGGCACTCCCGAGCCTCCACGAACCGCCCCGCGATGAACAGACAGGCTCCCAGCAGGGGGCGCACCACGAGCTGATGATTCACGTCGTGGGTCAGCCCTTCCATGGCGACCAGCCGCTCCGCCAGGCCCCGCGCCTGAGCGTGCTGCCCGAGCAGTTGGTGATAGCTCACCAGCGCCCAGAGGGTGGGGACCACGTGGGGGCTGTCTCCGAGCACATCAATGAGCGCCTGGCTGCGCTCCACCCGGACCTTGATCTCGGGATCGGACCAACCTCGGGTGGACATCAGCGCCGGGGTGATGATGCCGTTGAGCTCCAGCTCCCGCTGCGCGCGCTGCCGCGGATCCTCGATCGCGTCGAGCCACCCGAGTGCCTCCGTGGCATGTCCCAGGGCCTCGTGGTCCGCCGACCGCATCAGCGCCGCCTGCGCGGCCTTGTGGGCATAGGCCAACGCCTCCCGCTTCTGGTCCGCGGCGGCGTGGTGGCGCGCCAGCAGATCCGGGCGCTGCTTGACCACCTCGGGGAAGCGAAGCTCCAGCGCCTCCGCGATGCGCGCGTGCACCTGCCGGCGCATGGGCTTGAGCATGGCCTCGTAGGCGGTGTCTCGGATGAGCGCGTGCTTGAAGACATAGCCCGCGCCGCGTGCACCCCGCCGGCGGTGGATGAGGTCCGCCGCCACGAGCGCCTCCAGGTCCTTCTTCAGCGTCTCCTCATCGGACACCGAGGCCGCCTTGAGCACCTCGTAGGTGAACTCACGCCCCAGGGCCGAGGCCAGCTGCGCGGTGGCCTTGGCCGGCCCGAGCCGGTCCAGCCGCGCCATCAGCGAGTCCCGCAGGGTGCTCGGAATCTCCACCGAGCCCAGCTGGCGCGAGGCGCCCTGCCGCTGAGCCACGGACTCGACCACCATGCGAGTGAGCTCCTCGACGAAGAGGGGCACCCCATCCGTGCGCTCCACCATCCGCTCCACCACCTCGCCTGGCAGCGGAGCGTCCCGCGTGAGCCGCCGCACCATCTCCTCCACCTGGGCCCGCTCCAGCCGGGTGAGCTGCACCTGGAGCACCTGCGAGGCAGGCCACGGCGCGGAGAACCCGGGGCGGGCCGTGAGGATGGCGAACAGGCGCGCGCTGGCGGCGTCCTTCAGCAGCAGGGCCAGCAGCTCCAGCGTCGTCGGGTCGGCCCAGTGCAGATCCTCCACCAGCAGGAGCAGCGGCTGTTGCTGGGCCATCTCAAAGAACAGCGCGAGCAATGCGCTGAACGTCTCCTCCTTCTGCCGCTGCGGAGACATCACTTGCGGCGAGTAGCGCTCCGAGGTGCCCTTGAGGGACAGGAGCGAGGCGAACAGCGGCAGGGACTCGGAGAGATTGAAGCCGTGCCTGCTGAGCAGCGCCTCCAGCGCGGTGGTGAGCTGCTCCGGGGTCGAGTCCCGGTCCAGGCCCAGCATGCGCTCCAGCAGGTCCACCACGGGCCGCAGCGTGCTGTTGCGCCACTCGGGAGCGCAGCGGCACTCCAGCAGGGTGTGGGGTATGGCGCGCACCTGCTGGGCCAGCTCCTGCGCCAGCCGGGACTTGCCGATGCCGGGCTCGCCGGTGATCAGGATGCCCTGCCCCATGCCCGCCAGCACCTGCCTCCAGCGCTGCAACAGCAGCTCCAGCTCCAGCGCCCGGCCGAACAGTGGCACGGTGGGTGTTCCCTCCAGGCTCGACGCGGGGACACGCTGCCGTCCCCGGAGGCGGAACACCGGCACCGGGCGCGTACCGGCTCCCACGCGGTGCTCTCCCGAGGGCTCGAGGGTGAAGCTCTCCCGCAGCACCTTCGCCGTCACCGCGCTGACGAGGATCTCCCCGGGTTGGGCGAGCGACTCCAGGCGCTCCGCGATGTTCGGGGTGTTGCCCGCCAGGACCGGCAGCCCCGCGAGGCCCTGCCCCCGCAGCTCCCGACTGATGACGAGCCCGGTGTGGATCCCCATCCGGACCTCGAGCTGGAGCCCCTGCGTCCGCGCCAGCTCCGCGCCGCGCTTGTCCAGCTCCGTCATCAGCTCCAGGGCCATGTGGGCGGCGCGTTGCACGTCATCTTCCTGGGCCCGTGGATAACCGAAGTACAGCAGCAGCCGCTCTCCCAGGACGCTGCCCAGCCAGGCCTCTCGGCGGCGCGCAAGCTCGACACAGGCCGAGTGCTGCTGCCACAGCAGCACATCCAGGTCCTCGACGTCCGCCGAGTCGGCCTTCTCACCGGCCAGCCTCAGGCCACAACAGACGGCGGTGAGCTGCCGGCGCTCTCCTTCCGCCGACAGCTGGGGAGCGTCCGCCACGGGCTGGGGCACCGCCGCGTCCGTGGAGGGCCACCCTTGCGTCATGCAGGCCTCCAGCTCCAAGAGCAGGCCTTGCGCGGTGACATCCCGAAGCTGGGGATCCTTCTCCGTCACGCGCCGCAACAGGTGGCCCAGCCGGTGGCCCTCGAGCCACCGCGGCAACGGGATGGGCTCAGGGCCCAGTTGCTTGAAGACGAGCTCCTGCAGGCTGTGGCCCTCCACCACCCGTTTGCCCGTGAGGGACTCCAGGAAGATGAGGCCCCAGGCGTACAGGTCCGTGCGCACCGTCACCGGCTCGCCCCGGAGCTGCTCGGGCGCGGCGTAGGCGGGCGTGCCCAACGTGTCGCGGGTGTGGGTGATGCGAGAGAGATCTTCCCGCCGGTCCTCGTCGGAGAGCGTGCCCAGCCCGAAGTCGAGCACCAGCGCGTTGCGCCGCACCCCCGTGCTGGTGAGCATGATGTTCTGCGGCTTGAGGTCGCGGTGGACGATGCCCAGCTTGTGCGCGCAGCCCAGCGCGTCCAGCACCTGGAGCATCAGGTGCGCGGCCTCCCACGGCGGCAGCGCCCCCTCGGTGGCGAGCACATCCCCCAGGGTGCGGCCGGGCACGTACTCGAAGACGGTGTAGAGCTGGCCATCGTCACTGCGTCCCGAGTCGATGAGCCGGACGATGTTGGGGTGGTAGAGCCGAGCGCACAGCCGCATCTCTCGCTGGAAGCGGGCGACGAGCCCCTCGTCCGCCGCGTGCAGGGTGTGGAGGACCTTGACGGCGACCTCCTGGCCTGTGGCCTTTTGACGTGCGCGGTAGACCTCGCTGAAGCCTCCCTCCCCCAACTTGGAGAGAATTTCGTAGCGCTCCTGGAACACCGTGCCAGCCGCGATCGAGTGCAAGGTTGAATCTCTGAGAGGGGCTGAGGGAGGACCCAAGTATCCCAGACTTCCGCTGAAGAAGAATCAGCGCTGTTGGCCCTGGGGAGGCCGGGCCTGAAAGACTCTCAACAACAGGACGATCGAGGGAACCACGGTGAGCAGACCCACCGCGAGAGCCACCAGCAGCAGGCGCAAGACAGGGGGGCTGGCCGCGGCGTCCTGGAGCGTCAGGTCCGGCACCACGAGGTAGGGGTACTGGGACGCGGCCCACCCGAGCACGATGAACCCCACCTGCGTGGCCGCCGTGACGCGGGCCCACGGGAAGCGCCGCCTCCACAGCAGCACGAAGGTCGCCACCGCCGCCACCGCCGTGACGGCATGCACCGCCAGCGCGAAGGGCTCGTGGAAGAGCCCTCCCCAGACCCGAGGCGCTCCCTCACGCGCGAGCAGCAGCACGCCGAACGCCGCGACGAACACCGCCCCACCCGCGCCCAACGCCCGGCGCCGGAAGTCCTCGCGCAGCGGCTCGGTGTCGGCTTCGGCCGAGAGGTACACCGCCGCGAGGAACGCGAACAGGCACAGCGCCAGCGCTCCCACCGCGAGGGCGAACGGCGTGAGCCACGGCTGGAAGAAGCCGCTCACCACCGCGCGTCCCTCCACGTGGATGCTGCCGCTCACCACGGCGCCCACGCACATGCCCAGCAGCGCGGGCGAGATGACGCTGGCCACGCTGAAGACGAGCCCCCAGCGCCGCTGCACCCGGTCCCCGCGTGCGTCGTACGTGCGGAAGGTGAAGGCCGTGCCTCGGAAGACAATGCCCAGCAGCAGCAGCGTCAGCGGCACGTGCAGCGCTACGGTGAGCACGGCGAAGGCGCGGGAGAAGCCGCTGAAGAGCAACACCAGCCCGACGATGAGCCAGACATGGTTCACCTCCCACACCGGGCCGATGGCTCGGGCGATGAGCGCGCGCTGCTCCGCCTTGCGCGGCCCGGAGGCGAGCAGATCCCACACGCCGCCGCCGAAGTCCGCGCCACCAAAGAGCGAGTAGAGGACGAACGTCCCCGCCATCGCGAAGCCCAGGATGAGCTCAGTGGGCATCCCCCACCTCCCGGCCGGGCAGCGTCCCGGCCACCTGCCGCGCCAGCAGGAACACCACCACCGAGCCCAGGAAGAGATACACGAGCGTGAAGGTCCAGAAGGGCGCGTACAGATGCGGCACCGGCGTCACCGCCTGCGCGGTGCGCATCACTCCGTGGAGGATCCACGGCTGGCGCCCCCACTCGGTGACCATCCAGCCCGCCTCCAGCGCCAGCAGCCCGAGCGGAGAGGCCAGCAGCCACGCCTGCATCATCCTCGGCGCCGAGGGCCACTCGCGCCGCCGCCAGCGCAGCGCCAGCGTCACCATGGCCAGCAACGCCATCGCACTGCCAGTTCCCACCATGAGCTGGAAGGCCACGTGCACCTTGGCCACGGGAGGCCAATCCTCGCGGGGAAACTCCTTCAGGCCTCGCACCTCCGCGTGCAGATCCTCGAAGGCCAGGATCGACAGTCCGTGAGGGATCCTCAGCGCATAGGGCGTGGTGGCGGTCTCCACATCGGGCAGGCCGCCCACGCTCAGGGGGGCGTCGCGCTCGGTCTCGAAGAGGCCCTCCATCGCGGCCAGCTTCACCGGCTGCGCCTGCGCGTCATGCTTCGCCAGGCGGTCTCCCACCAACGGCTGCACGAGCGCCGTCACGCACGCCAGTGGCAACGCCACGGACAGCGCCTTGCGGTGGAACGTCGCGCCTGGGTGCCGCAGCAGCACGAAGGCGTGGATGCCCGCCATCGCGAAGGCGGTGGCCTGATAGCTCGACACCAGCACGTGGGCTGTCTGCTGCATCCAGCCCGGGCTGAACATGGCCACCAGGGGCTGGACGTCCGTGGGCCCCGTCGGCGTCGGCGTGAAGCCCGTCGGGTGGTTCATGAAGACGTTGACCAGCGTGACGAAGAAGGCGCTCGCCGCGCCGCTCAAGGCCACCATCACCCCGGAGAACAAGTGCAGCCCGGGGGACACCCGCTCCCGCCCGTACAGGTAGATGCCCAGGAAGATGGCCTCGGTGAAGAACGCCACGCCCTCGAGGCTGAAGGGCAGCCCGACCACCTGGCCGTACTGGCCCATGAACTCGGGCCACAGCAGGCCCAGCTCGAACGAGAGCACCGTGCCGCTCACCGCTCCCACCGCGAACAGGATTGCCGTGCCCTTGGCCAGCTTCTGGCTGAGCAGCCGGTAGTCCGCATCGCCCGTGCGCCGGCCCTTGAGGTCGCTGATCACCATCAACACCGGCAGCGCCACCCCCGCCGCGGCGAAGACGATGTGGAAGGCCAGCGACAGCCCCATCTGGGCTCTCGCATAGAGCAGATCATTCACAATGAATCAATCTGCTTTATGCGAGTCTTTGGCGCAATTAAAATTACTTCTATCCGTTCACAGGCCCTATCTGTTCGCGGGCCCCGAGCGGCGCTGGGGCACGAGTGTCTGCACGGAGTTCTTCGCGATGTTCGTCGCCAACGCGGTGACGAAGATCATCACCAGCTTGCGCCCCATCTGCACTCCGAGCGGCCGCTCCTCGGCGGAGGAGGCCAGGCGGTCCGGGTGCTCCCAGGCTCGCTTGAGGGCCCGCAGGCGATGGCGGGCGAGGATCTGCTCCCGGTGGCGCGCACGCCACATCGCGATGCCCACACCCACGCCCGTCAGCACGGCGGCGGTGATGGCCGCGCCGACGATCAAGTCCCTGTGCCGCGCGGCCTGGTAGTGCACGTCCAGCGTCCGGTGACGCCGCCGGTCCAGCTCCTCCAGCGTCAGCAGCAGCTCATCGCGGATGCGGTCCGCGGTGCGCTCCACCTGCTCGCGATCGTCCGTGCCCTTGGTGATGTGCTCGTGCTCGCCGTCAGGCTTGTGGCCGGCCACGGGCGCGCGTTCGGTGCTGCGCAGGATCTGGTCCCCGCGCTCGGCGCTCTTCGGCTGGCCTTCGTTCCTCTGCTCGAGATGGCCCCACTCGTTCATTGCAGTGTCTCCCGTGCCATGTCGAAGTCCATCTTGAGCCGCTCCTGGGTGTGCGGCAGCGGCTTCTTCGGCAGCCGCTTGATGCCGGCAAAGGCCAGCCCGCCAGCAATGAGCAGCATGACCACGCCCACCAACAACACGCCCAGCCAGGCGGCCAGGGGCAGCGCCAGTCCGATCGCCACGAAGAGCGCGGCCAGCCCGCACAGCCCCAGCGTGAAGCCCGCTCCCAACAGGATGCCGCTGGTGCGCGCGGCCTTCACCTCTTCGCGCAGCTCTTTCTTGGCGTGGAGCACCTCCGCCTTCACCAGCAACTTCGCCTCGGCGAGGGCGTGCCGGACGAGCTCGGCGGTGCTCAGGGTTTCCAGTTGGCTTCGTTCCAGGCGCTCCGATTCGAGTTCCACGTCTCGCCTCCGGACTCAGAGGGGCGGCCGAGCGCCGCAGGCGGCACCGCGCACCCCCATATCTCCGGTGAAGGTGGGCAGGGCTGCGCATGCGGTGAAGTCCGCCGGGCGGAGCGAACGGCAGGCTGCTTGCCTGCCCCTCGGGGCATGAATGGAGCGGGAGCGCTGGAGAGCGGGCGACGAGGGCTCAGCGCTTGCGGTGCAGCGCGAGCGCCGTGGCCAGCGTCTCGCGCACCTGCCGGGCCTGGAAGAGCCGGTCCGCCGTGTCCGTCAGGTTGTCCAGGTACAGCACCTGCTTGCGCAGGCGCGCCGGCAGCGACCGCGTGCCCAGGTGCGCGCCCACCAGCGCTCCGGTCACCGCCGCCGCCACGTCCACCTCGCCGCCGCAGCGGAGCACCATCGCCACCGCCTCGCGGAAGTCGTGCGGCACCTTCAGCGCCGCGTACAGCGACGTGAGCAGCACCGGCACCACGTGCGCCGGCAGCCCGTCCACTCCCTGCAGCTCGGAGCGGGGCACTCCAATCTTGCGCAGCGCCCCCAGCGCCCTGGCCGGATCCCACGTCAGCAGCCGGGGCAGGTGCCTCAGCTCCTCGGCCAGATCCTTGTCATGCTCCGCCGCCGCCAGGGCCAGCTTCTCGCAGAAGGCCAGCGCCGTGAGCGGCTCCTCCTCCATGCCCAGCGCCACCGCCTCCGCGAAGGCCGCCGCCGCCCCCGCGCATGTCGGATCCTTGTGCGTCACCACCGTCAGCACGCCCGCGTCATGCGGCAGGCGCTTGTGGCCGCTGCGCTCGAACAGGCCCACCACCAGGGCCCGGCTGAGCACCGAGGGGCACTTCACTCCCAGCGGAGCCCCCGCGCTCATCCACGGCTTGCCCCCGGCCAGCCGCTGCAGCGCCTCCGAGAGCCCTCGCGGCGGCTGGAGGATGACGCCCTCCTGCCACAGCCACGCGAAGTGCGCCGCCGCGCTGCGCCCGTCCACCTTGCCCTCGCGGATGACGCTCTCGCTGGCGGCCAGCATCAGCTGCGTGTCGTCGGAGAATTGCCCCTTGGCGAACTTGCCGCGCGGGCGCGGGGCGAAGTCGTCCGCCAGGTGCGTGAGCCGCGTGAGGCTCGCGGGCGGAATGCCGCGCAGCGGGAAGCCCAGGGCGTCCCCGATGGCAAGGCCCAGGAATGCCGCATGGAACCTGTCCTGGCGCTCAGCGGAAGTCAGCGGCATCGGAGGCGCGCAGATTAACCGACCGATCGCCCAGGGCTAGAGCAGAAATCGGCTACATGTCGCCGTCTCGCCCCAGGTTCACCACCGCTTGCAATCGCGCGACCACCGCCTCGGCTCCCTGGTGGAGGTGTGTCCCATCCCACAGAGCCGGGGCCGTCTTGCCTCCCAGCCGGTGGAAGTCCGCCTCCACCTCGGGGTAGGTGAGGTTGCGGAAGCGCACCCGGTCCTCCAGCGCGTGGTCGACGACATAGCGCCGAGCCACCGCCGAGGGTGGATCCGCGATGCGGTGGAACAGCTCGAGCACGGGTCCGCTCATACGCCCGCGGGATTATGGACTGCTGTCCGCGCCGGCCGGGAGGAAGAAATCCCTCAGGTCCTTGCGCGAGCGCTTCACCAGGTCCGCCACCGTGTACTTGTCCAGCACCGCGAGGAAGGCCTCGCGCGCCTCGAACAGCACGCCCCTGAGGCCGCAGGCGGGCGCGATGGGACAGGTGTTCTTGTCCCGATCGAAGCACTCCACCAGGTTGAAGTCGGGCTCGGCCACCCGGAACACCTGCCCCAGGGAGATCTCCGAGGCGGGGCGCGCCAGGAGGATGCCGCCCGCGCGGCCGGGGCGCACCTCGATGAAGCCGTGCCGTCCCAAGCTCTGCACCACGCGCACCAGGTGGTTCTTGGAGATGCCGTAGGCCTCGCTCACCTCCTGCGTGGAGGCGAGGCGCTCCGGCTGCGCGGCCAGGTACAGCAGCACGCGCAGCGAGTAGTCAGCGTGAAGTGTCAGGTGCACGAGGCGTGGCTCCCGCTCCTCCGGGTGCGCTGGCGCTCGGCAGGAAGGAATCCGCGTGGATGTCCTTCAGCGAGAGCCCCGCCAGGAAGAGCTTTTTACGGAGGGCTGACACCAGCGCCGGATCCCCGCAGAGGAACGCGCGCCACCCCACCAGCTTCGGACACTCGGCGCGGATGAGCGCATCGAGCGGCCCCACGTGCACCCCTTCGCCCAGGCGTCCCTCCAGCACGCTCGGCCGATAGTGCAGGTTCGAGTGCTGCGAGGCCAACCTTTGAAGTTCTCCCACCAGATACAACCCCTTGGGTTCCCTGGCACCGTGGAAGAGCCAGATGGGGCCGGTGTGCCCTTCCGCGAGCGCGTCGCGGACGATGCCATACAGCGGCGCCAGCCCCGTGCCCGTGCCCGCCAGCAGCAGCGGCTGCTCGGGATGCCCGGGCAGGTAGAAGCACTCGCCCGCCGGCCCCTGGAGCCGCACCTCGTCGCCCGGCCGGGCCTTCGAGCAAAGCCACGTGCTCATCACCCCACCGGGGAGCAGCCGCACGTGCAGCTCGAGCAGCCCCTCGTGAGGCAAGCTCGCCACCGAGTAGCTGCGCGCCAGTCCATCCGCGCGCAGCAGGGTGAGGTACTGGCCGGTGCGGTACTCGAAGGCCCCCTGCGGCCGCAGCCGCACGCGCAGCACGTCTTCGCTCAGGGGCTCCAGCGCCTCGATGCGCGCGGACACTCGCAGCTCGTCCGCGCCGCCGCTGGCCACCTCCAGGTCTCCCTCGGGCCGGCAGGAGCACGCCAGGAAGTAGTGGCGCGCCTTGAGCGTGTCCTTGAGCCCCGCCTGCGCCTTCTCCGGCACCGCGCCGCTCGACGCGCGCATCAGGCAGGACTGGCACACCCCGGCCATGCACGCATGCGGCACGGCCACGCCCTGCCGCAGCAGCCCGTCGAGCACGGACTCCTCCGGCTCCAACGGGTACCACTGCGCCTCGTACTTCACCCGTGACATGCGCCGGCCTCTCCTACTTGTTCAGCACGTCCGCGCGCATGCTCTCCGCTGCCTGGAGCACCTGCTGGACGAGCGGCGCGGCCACTCCCAGCTCCTTGAGCGTGCCGCCCAGGTGCTCGGCCACCGCGTTGAAGTGGGAGTCGTTCAGCCCGCGCTTCACCAGGGGCGCGTGCCCCTTGCGCATGTCCATGCCCGTGTACTTGTTCGGCCCGCCGCACACCATGGTGAGGAACGCCTTCTGCTTCGCCGCCTGCCGCTCCATGTCCACATCGTCGAAGAAGTGGCTGATGCGGTCGTCGGCCAGCACCTTCCGGTAGAAGAGCTCCACCGCCGCATCCATCGCCTTCTCTCCACCGATCTGCTCGAACAGGGTGCTCATGTGTTCCTCCTGGTCCGCTCGGGACCTAAAAGATGTATTCCAAATGCAACTTTTAGGAGGTGGAGTCAAATGTCCGAAAGTTCAGCTTCGGATGAGTAAGGGGCGGCCGTTTGAGCAGGCCCTCTGCGACCGCACCCCACAGGAAGCGCACTTCTCAAGGAAGGCTCCTCTGAGGGACTGCACAGTGCTCCCGCCTTCCGTCGCAGCGACCGTGCATTTCCCCTCATTCGAGTCCACGCGAAGCCATTCCCAGAGATTGCGCCAGCTTGGCGGCCCGCTCTCACCGGGTACGAAAGATGAATTGGCCCCAGACACCCGAGGACATCAGCCCGGGATGGGGAGGGGACACCTTTGAAGAGATTCCGAAGTGGGTATGCAGCGGTGTGTGCCGCTGCATTGGGCCTGAGCGCCGCGGCGCAAGCCCATGAGTTCATCTGCGACAAGACCGTCGGTGGCTCACATCTCTACGAGATCACCAAGTACCCAGTCACACTGTCGTACCGCTTCACGGTCATCAACTCGCACCCGACCGACACCTCGGTCGCGCAGAGCGTGGAGGACCCGCTGCTGGTCCCCTATGGCTTTCACTTCACCCCGGCGCCGCCCTTCAGCGTCCCGGTGGGACAATCGGTGAGCGACCACTTTGATCTGACCGTGAAGAACGAGGCCGAGTGTCTCGCGCTCGCCGCGGCGGACGGCACCGTGGACCGGTACATCGACAACACCTTCATCGTCTCCTGGGAATCCGGCAGCGCGGTGTGCTCGGCGCGCGCCGTGTGCGGCTCGCATGGCGGCGGGCAGCCTCCTCCCGAGTGCCAGCCTGGCCGAGGCGCCAAGCGCGGACTCGGCTTCTGGAAGACGCACGTCAAGGCGGCCCAGGCGTGCCTGAGCGCGGGCCCCATCGACGTGGGCATCGCGACCGTCAGGACGATGGCGGACATCGAGGGCATTCTGTGGGGCAGCCCCGCCCGCTTCGCCAATGGCGCCAAGCGCGGCGATCTGGATCAGAAGCGCTTCCTGCTCGCCCGCGAGCTCCTGGTGGCGACCTGTAACGTGCGCGTGCTCGGGGCGGAGCCGTCCTCGCCGGACCTCTTCTCGAATGCGCTGGCGGTCCTCGACGGCACCGATTGCGGCGCCATCTCCTCGTATGTCGTGAAGCTGGACCTGCCCAAGGGCTGTGAGAACGACTCCATCAACACCGGGCAGATGTTTGGCAAGGCCGACCCCAAGCTCGCGCAGAGCCTCGCGGTGGATCCCTCCTCGCCGTCCGGTGAGACGTGTTCCAGCGGCGGCAACGGCCATGGCGGTGGCAATGGAAACGGCCATGGCAATGGCCATGGCGGCAACTGAGAGGAGCGACGCAATGAAAATGCTCAAGACGAACTGGGTGTGCGCGCTGGCCATGCTGGCCGCCGCGTGTGGAGACGGGAAGTCACACGAGCCGCAGAGCACGCCATCGGCCGCTGTCGAGGAGAAAGCGCCAGAGGTCCCCGCGCAGCCATCCAACTCCCGCCTGGAGCTACGGCTGACAGGCACGAACGCAGGCACCACAAGCACTGTGCTGCTCGGCGTCCGCGATATCCGGGTGGCCTACGCCGGACGTGAGCTGCGGGTGGACATGGCGAAGGAGCCCATGGATCTCTCCGACGGCCAGCGAACCTGGCTCGCGGGCACCTTCGACGTCCCCGCCGAGGCGGACACGATCCAAGTAGCGCTGTACCTGGACGACTACGGCGGCTTCGTGGACGCGGCGGGCTCGGGCGAGATCGACGCCCGCGGCCTGCCCATCCGCTTCGAGGCTCCCGTGAAGCGGCTCCGCGCAAGCGGGCGCGCGGTGGTGTCCCTGGATCTCGGTCGCTCGCTGATGGACGCGGGCGAAGAGCGCAAGGTGCTGCTGCCACAGTACGGTGTGTCCTACTGAGCGGCCGCCCCGATCGCCTCGGGGGCAGGCTTGAGGTGAAGCCTGCCTCCCTGGGAGTCCCATTACGCCCGGCCTACTTCTTCGGGCGGAAGGCCTCCTGCACCATCTCCGGCTCGAAGCCGTTGGCGATGTCACCCTCGGCCGCGTAGCGGTACACCGCCGCGGTGTAGATGCCGGAGAGCGTCGCGTTCACCAGCGCCAGCAGCATCAGCGAGCCGACGAAGCCGATGACGACCGCCACGATGAGCCCCGTCGACTGCGACGCGATGGCCAGGAACAGCAGCGGCACGAAGATCAGGATCAGCAGGAACGTGGCCAACGTGCCCACCGCGCCAATGGAGAACCCACCGATGACCTGCTCACCCCAGGTCTTCTTGAGCAGCGACATGCTCCGCTTCACCGCGTCCACCGGGCTGACGTCCTCGGCCACGAGCACCGGCACCACCAGGAAGGTGGCCAGGTTCCACGCCATGCCGATGAGACCGACGACAATCTTCCCGATGAACCCCGCACGCTCCTGGAGCGCGCGCAGGACCATGCCCACCGTCGCCGCGATGAGGGCGTAGCCGAAGATGCTGCCGATCTTCCCCGAGGCGATGCGGAACCCGTCCGCCACCGTGGGATCCCCACCGCGCAGGCGGATCAGCGCCGCCCCCACCAGGGCCGAGTTGCAGAAGAAGATGACGAAGTACGACACCAGGTAGAAGAGGAACGCGACGACGTACGACGCGGCTCCCTGGAGGTGCCCCGCGTGGTTCGCCGTCAAGAAGATGGGCAGGGCGAACGTCGCCGTGACGAGCACCAACATCACCGCCGACACGAGCGGGAAGACCACCAGCTCCTTGTCAGCGCTCAGGACGGATGCGCTCGCCTTCACGAGCCGCCAGCTATTCGCAAGTCGTTTGAACACGCGGGTACCTCCAGTGTGGGACGACGATACCCCACCTGGAGCTACGGCACAGCCCTGGCTCGCGTTCCCTCCGCTCGCGCGGCGGTGCTAACGGACGCCGGCGGCGTTCATCCGCGCGGCCTCGCGGCGCACCGAGGCCTGCTCCACCTCGTAGCGCGCGTCCTCGGGCGACAGCTCCTTCAGGCGCTGCTGGGCCTCGGCCATGCGCTTGCGCGCCGCCTCCACGTCGATGCCGGTGACGGGCTCGGCGCCATCCGCGAGCACCAGCACCTTGTCGTTGCCGACTTCCACGAAGCCGCCCGCCACGAAGAAGGACTCGCGCCGGCCGCCGTCGACGAGCGTGAGCGCTCCGGGCTCCATCAGCGAGAGGAACGGCGTGTGGCCCGGGCGCACACCGAAGAGGCCGAGACCACCCGGGACGATGGCCTCATCCGCCTGCACGGAGAGGATGCGCTTCTCAGGGGTGACAATCTCCACGGTCAGCTTGGCCATGTGTTCCTCGAGTGCCGCACTGCTTCAGAATGAGAGGTGGTAGGTCTTCGCCCCCACCGCCTCGAACTCCACCTTCTCGTCGTCCGTCAGCCGAGGCCCCTTGCCGGGGATGCCCAGCGTCCCCTCCAGCCACTTGAAGTGGGCCGACATCTGCCTCACCTCCCCCAGCTCCCGCGAGCTGC
The DNA here is from genome assembly GCF_045802625.1 of Hyalangium sp. NCBI lineage: Bacteria > Pseudomonadati > Myxococcota > Myxococcia > Myxococcales > Archangiaceae > Hyalangium > Hyalangium sp. The sequence goes on from NZ_JBJMQP010000223.1 coordinate 15,447, forward strand.
GCAGGAAGTCCTGCAGGTGCCTCTCCTGCAGCCGCTGCCCCTTGCGGCCATACATCACCGCCACCGTCGCGTTGGCCCAGGCGGGGATCTTCACCTTCTTCTTCCCCACCTTCTCCACCGCCGCCTTCTTGCCCTTCTCCACCAGGGGGCGCAGCAGCCAGAAGCGCTCGCCGTCATTGGAGGCGAAGTAGAAGTCGTCCACCGTGCCGACACACCCCTCGAACGTCCAGGCGGGGCCGCTCTCCTTGAGCATCTCCACCCGGCACTTGCCCGGCGCCTGCTCCACCAACCGCACGCTGTACATGCCGTTGGCGCTCACGTGAGACTTGCTGACGCGCTCCTGGGCGAGGCCGGGGAGCGCCAGCAGCAGGCTCAAGGTGAGGAGGGCGCGGCCCATGGGGCACCTGGCGAGGAGCCGAGGCCCTTAGGCCGCCGCCATCTTGCGCGCGTTCTCGAGCACCTCGTCGATGCCGCCCGCCATGTAGAAGGCCGCCTCGGGGATGTCGTCGTGCTTGCCGTCGGCGATCTCCTTGAAGCCCTGGATGGTGTCCGACAGCTTCACGTAGCGGCCCTGCTTGCCGGTGAAGACCTCGGCCACGAAGAACGGCTGCGACAGGAACTTCTGGATCTTCCGCGCGCGGGCCACCGCCAGCTTGTCCTCCTCGGACAGCTCGTCCATGCCGAGGATGGCGATGATGTCCTGCAGCTCCTTGTAGCGCTGGAGGATGCCCTGGACCTTGCGGGCCACCGTGTAGTGCTCCTGGCCCACCACGTTCGGGTCCAGGATGCGGCTGGTGGAGTCGAGCGGATCCACCGCGGGGTAGATGCCCAGCTCGGAGATGGCGCGGTTGAGCACCGTGGTCGCGTCCAGGTGGGCGAACGTGGTGGCGGGCGCGGGGTCCGTCAGGTCATCGGCGGGCACGTAGATGGCCTGCACCGAGGTGATGGAGCCCTTGGTGGTGGAGGTGATGCGCTCCTGCAGGGCGCCCATCTCCGTGGACAGCGTGGGCTGGTAACCCACCGCGCTGGGGATGCGGCCCAGGAGCGCGGACACCTCGGAGCCGGCCTGGGTGAACCGGAAGATGTTGTCGACGAAGAGCAGCACGTCGCGGCCCTCCACATCCCGGAAGTACTCCGCGATGGTGAGCGCCGAGAGGGCCACGCGGGCGCGGGCGCCGGGCGGCTCGTTCATCTGCCCGTACACCAGCACGCACTGGCTGGCCTCCAGGTTCTCCATGTTGATGACCTTGGACTCCTGCATCTCGTGGTACAGGTCATTGCCCTCGCGGGTGCGCTCGCCCACGCCGGCGAACACCGAGAAGCCGCCGCGCTCCTTGGCCACGTTGCGGATGAGCTCCTGCAGGAGCACCGTCTTGCCCACGCCGGCGCCGCCGAACAGGCCGATCTTCCCGCCACGGGTGTAGGGGGCCAGCAGGTCAATCACCTTGATGCCCGTCTCGAAGGCCTGGACGCGCACGTCCTGGTCCACGAAGGTGGGGGCCGGCCGGTGGATGGGCCAGGTCTGCTGGGACTTCACCGGGCCAATCTCGTCCACCGGATCGCCGGTGACGTTGAGGATGCGGCCCAGGGTGCCCTTGCCCACCGGCACCTGGATGGGGGCGCCCGTGTTCTTCACGGCCTGGCCGCGGGCGAGGCCCTCGGTGGAGTCCATGGAGATGCAGCGCACCATGTTCTCACCCAGGTGCTGGGCCACCTCGATGGTGAGGTTGTCCGCCTGGGTGTTGATGGTGGCGTTGGTCACCTTGAGAGCGGTGTACACCTGGGGGAGCCCCCCAGGCGGGAACTCCACGTCCACCACGGGTCCGAGAACCTGGGTGATCTTGCCTACCGTCGCAGCTTGAGCGCTCATGAGTTCGTCTGCCTCTTGCGGAAGGGCGGTGGTAACCGCCTCGCGTCGAAAGTGGGCCCGAGGGTGGGAGGGCGGGCCCCCTTTACCGGGGGGCTGTTGCCGGGTCAAGCCTCGTGGCGGCCGAGTAAAAAGGGGAACTTAGGGGAGCTACTTCAGCGCCTCGGCGCCGGAGACGATCTCCATCAGCTCCTTGGTGATGACGGCCTGGCGCGTGCGGTTGTAGTGCAGCGACAGCTTGCCGATCATGTCCGTGGCGTTGCTGGTGGCGTTCTCCATGGCGCTCATGCGGGCGCCGTGCTCGCTGGCCACGCTCTCCAGCAGGGCGCGGTAGAGCTTGATGGAGACGGCCTGGGGCACCAGCCGATCCAACACGTCCTGGCGGCTGGGCTCGTACTTGAAGTCCACCAGCGTCGCGGGCGGGGCCGCCGGGGTGCCTGGAGCCGTCAGCGCGCCCGGCGTGGCGGCGGCGGCGGGCCCGAAGGTCTGCAGCGGCAGCATCTGCGACACGACGATCTTCTGGCTGATGGCGGAGAGGAACTCGTTGTAGATGACGTAGACGGCGTCCACTTCGCCGTTGAGGAAGCTGGCGGTGAGCTCCTCGGCCACGGACTTGGCGGACAGGTAGCTCAGGCGCCCGTAGAGGCCGCCAAAGTCCTTGCGGATGGTCTGCCCGCGGTTGCGGAAGTAGTCGTGGCCCTTGCGGCCCACGGTGGAGAACCGGACGCTCTCCAGGCCGCTGTTCTCGTAGAGGAAGCGGTTGGCGCGGCGGATGACGTTCGAGTTGAAGCCACCGGCCAGGCCGCGATCCGAGGTGAGCAGCACCACCTCCGCGCGCTTCACGGGGCGGGCGATCAGCAGCGGGTGCGCCATCTCCTGATCGCCCGAGCGCGCCGCCAGATCCGCGATGATCTGATCCAGCATCTGCGCGTAGGGGCGGGCGGCGATGATGGCATCCTGCGCTTTGCGAAGCTTGGCGGCGGACACCATCTTCATCGCCTTGGTGATCTGCCGCGTGTTCTTCACCGAGCGGATGCGCTTCCGGATATCGCGAAGGGAGGCCATGGGCGCGCCCCCTATATAAGCGGTACGTCAACCGGTCAACCGTGGCCTGCGCCCGGATTCCCGGCCCCAGGTGCCCCCCAGGGGCCGGCCGGGCGGGGGAGCCCCTCCCCTGGCCCGAGATGCCAGGGGATCCCTCAGGGCATAGCCTTGCAGGGCAGGTCCCCCGCGGCGGAGGTGCACCCATGTCCTCTGGATTGAGTGGTCCCATCCTGATCGTCGAGGACGATGGGGACATCCGAGAGGCCCTCCAGGCCTTCCTGGAGATGGAGGGGTACGAGGTGCTCACGGCCCGCCATGGCCGGGAAGCGCTCCAGCACCTGCACCGCCAGCCCCGGCCCTCTCTCATCCTGCTGGACATGGCGCTGCCGGTGATGGACGGCCACCGGGTGCTCGCCGCGCGCAAGGAGACCGACGGGTTGCAGGAGGTGCCGGCGATCATCCTCTCGGCGGGAATGTCGGCGATGAACCCGCGGGACCGGGCGCTCTACGCGGCCAACTACAACGTGTCCGCCTTCTTGAAGAAGCCGGCGGATCCAAAGCAGCTGGTGGATCTCATCGAGCGCCTGGCGCTGCGTCCGGCAGGTGACTCGGCAAGCGCCCCGGCGTGAGGAGTGCCTGCCCCACCCCCTTCCAGGCATGGAGAGGCCGGGAGACAATGGGCCCCTTACAACGGTCTTCCTTGGAATGGGGCATCGCGGCGTGCTCGGAGTGTGGTTGCGCAGAGGGCTTCTCGGGAGCGCGCTGGTGGTGCTCGGGGTGCTGGCCCTGTCGCACTTCGTGCGGGTGCGCTACGAGCACCGCATCGTCCCGCTGAGCACGGCCCCCGAGTCGCCGGTGGTGCTGGTATTTGGCGCGGGGTTGGCGCCGGGCGGGGTGCCCTCGGCGGTGCTGGCGCAGCGGCTGGACACGGCCATTGCCCTCTGGAAGGCGGGCAAGGCGCACGCGGTGCTGGTGAGCGGGGACAACTCGGACCGCTTCCATGACGAGACGCGCGCCATGCGCCGCTACATGGTGGAGCGGGGCTTGCCCGAGCAGGCGGTGCTGGGGGATGACTCGGGGCTGTCCACGTATGACAGCTGCGTGCGCGCCTTCACCGTGTTCCAGGTGCGCAAGGCGCTGCTGGTGACGCAGAGCTTCCACCTGCCCCGGGCGCTCTACATCGCCAACTCGGTGGGCATGGATGCGTGGGGCGTGGCGGCGGACGAGGGGTTGCCCTCCACCCGGAGGTACGCGGTGCGAGAGATGTTCTCCCGGGTGCTGGCGCTGGCCATGGTGCTGCTGGAGGTGAAGCCCACCTACCCGGCTGAGCGCACGGCGACCTTGGGGCGCTGAGACGCTTCCTGAAGAGGGCAGGCAGGCGGGCACCGCTCGTTGCCGCGCCTCCTCGGGGTCCGCACTGTTAGCTCGACAGCAACCGTCCCGCCGAGTTCCTCGGGAGGAGGAAGACCATGCGCTTCAAGAAGCTGGGTTCGGAGGATGTGGGCGAGGCGACCTCGCGGCGCCATGTGGATCCGGTCACCGGGCAGGAAGAGGTGAACATCACCGACCAGGATCTGGCCGCCACGCCTCCGTTGGAGGAGGAGCCGGACTTCCGAGACATCCTTCCGGATCAGATCCAGGAGTTCCGCCGCGGTGGCGAGCAGGAGGAGGAAGAGGACCGGGAGATCACCGCCCGCCCGACCGAGGAGATCCGCCCCATCCAGAAGGAGGAGCTCCCCGAGGGCTAGAGGCACCGCCTCGGCCTCGCACGCGCTGAGGAAGAGCGGGGTGAGAGGGGTTGATAGCCTTTCACCCTGCTCCTCTCAGCCAAGGCTCAGCGCTTGCCCCGCGCCGCGGCCTTCTTCGCGGGCACCTTCTTGGCGGGGGCCTTCTTGGTCCCGGCCTTCTTGGCAGGGGCCTTCTTCGCCACAGCTTTCTTCGCGGCGGCTTTCTTCGCGGGCGCCTTCTTGGCCGCGGCCTTCTTCGCAGGAGCCTTCTTCGCCGCAGCTTTCTTCGCGGGCACCTTCTTGGCCGCGGCCTTCTTGGCAGGAGCCTTCTTCGCCACGGCCTTCTTCGCGGGCGCCTTGGCTGGAGCCTTGGGTGCCGGGGCCTTCGCCGCCGTGCGGGCCGCCGCCTTCTTGCGAGGCTCCGCGGGCTGCTCCGCTGCCGCCTGCCCCTTGAGCCCCTCAATGCGCCGCTCGGCGGCAATCACCGCCGGCTTCTCGAGCCCCTCTGCCTGGGGCTTCTCACGAGCCGCTTCCTTCTTGGGCGGCTTGCTCTTGAGGCTCTTCACGCGCCGCTCGGCGGCCTTCACGGCCGGCTGCTCGAGCTTCGGTCCGGCTTCCTCGGGCGCGGCCCTCTCCACCTTCGGGCGCACGCCTTCCTCATACTCGTACTGGAGCTCCTCCACCTCGACGCCCGCTTCCTCCTCGCCCTTCGCCTCCTCCCCGCCCTCCGCTCCCTCCTCGCCTCCGGCGAGTTCGGTCAGCGCGCCCTCCACCGCGGCGATGGCTCGGGCGAAGGTGCGATCCCCGAACTCCTCCTTCTCCACCGGCGGCACCAGCACGTTGAGCATGTTCGAGAGCGAGCGGTAGAACCGCATCTCTCTCTTCTCCTCGTCCCACGTGCCGTAGATCCAGTCCTCGTCCCCGAGCGCCTGCACCCACTCCGGCAACGGCCCGCCCCCATCGCCCTGCTCCACCATGGCGGACTTGCGCGCCGTATACAGATGCCGGTGCGCGCCCTTCACCCCGAAGCGCCACACCCCGGACACCGGCAGCCCCACCACCGCCTTGCGCGTCTTCTCCAGCACGCTGGGCTGCTCATCCTCTCCGTGCAGCGGGAAGAGCACCACCTCGCCCTCGAACGTGCCGCCATTGAAGGCCGCGTACAGATCTCCCAGCTCTCCCGGCAGCGGCACCCCGGCCTCCGTCTCGGCCCGCCGCAGCTCCTCCGCGGCTACTGCCGAGGACGTCGTCTTCGCTGACTTCTGCAGTGCCTCCAACCACTCGTGCATGGCCCCTCACTTTTCAGCGGCGCCCCAGGCGCCCATGCCCCTCTGCACAATGCCAATGTCGTTCTTCAGGCACCGGCTGACCAGGGGAAAGCTCCCACAAAACCGGAGTTCTACACCGCTCCGAGCCTCTCTCATCGAATCTTCACCTTTCACGGTGACGTATCTGATCGGCGGCGGACCCCCGGGCATACCCGGCCGGGGCCCTCCGAGGGCCACCGTGGGCAACTCCTTACCCACCGTCCAGGGTTGGATCCCCGCCCCCCTGCCCTCGGTGCCCCTCCCAGCTTCCTCCAGCTGACACACGGCGAGGCACGCCCGGTGCACGGCTGCCTGCTCCGGAACGGAGGCCGTATGGGACGCTGGGGTTGGCTGCTGTGGGTGGGCATCTCGGGGCTGGTGGCATGTGGGACGGAAGTCCAGCAGGCGCCCGGAGGGATTCCAGGTACGACAGGGTCGGACCCGCTCCCGGCGGCTCGCGATGGGGACCTGCCGCCGCTGCCCGATACGGGCCTCCCCCTGCCGGACGGGGGGGTTGGAACCCCGGACTCGGGCACGCCGGACGCCGGGGCTCCTGACACCGGCCCCCTCGCCGGGGAGTACCCCGCCGTCCAGACGCGCGTCCCGGTGTTCGAGCTGCAGATCGCCCCGGAGGACCTGGCCCGGCTGGATGCCAACCCCGAGTCGGACGACACGGTGCCGGTGGTGGTGGTGTTCGACGGGGTGCGCGCCACAGGCCAGGTGCGCTACCGCGGCGCGAGCAGCCGCACGCTGCCCCAGAAGAGCTTCAACATCGAGCTGGACCCGGGCTTCGAGTTCGAGGACCGCGATCACTTCGAGCTGCTCGCCGAGTGGTACGACAGCGCCAAGCTGACGGAGAAGTTCGCGGTGGACCTGTTCACCGCCATGGGGCTGCCGGTGCCGCGCGCCCGCTATGTCCGGGTGAGCCTCAACGGCCAGCCCAACGGCCTGTACCTGGACATGGAGCACGTGGGGAAGGACTACCTCAAGCAGCACGCCCTGGAGAAGAGCGCCTCCATCTATCGCTGTGGAGATCGCAACTGCGAGCTGACGCTCCAGCCCGGCCCCTACCAGAACGACTTCGAGAAGAAGACCAACGAGGACACGGGCCGCGCGGACCTGGATGCGTTCCTGGCCTGGGTGAACCGCTCGGATGACGCGGACTTCGAGGCGAAGCTCTCGCGCTACGTGGACGTGGAGGCGTACCTGGGCAACCTCGCCGCCAACGCGCTCATCTCCAACAACTACATCGAGGATGCGCGCGGCTATTGGATCCACGAGCAGAAGAAGGACCGCTGGCAGTACACGCCGTGGGACTTGAACAACGCGCTGATGCTCTTCTGGCGCACGTGGGAGCCCACGGATCCGCCCATCACCAACCGGTGGCCGCAGTCCTTCACCCTGTATGATCCGATGGTGCAGCGCATCTACGAGACCCGCCTCGCCGAGCGCTCCTCGCAGCGGCCCACGTGGAGCGTGCTCGACACCCGCATCTGGGACCGGCCCGCCCTGCGCGCCCGCGTGCTGGCGAAGCTGGAGACGGCGCTCGCCGGTCCCTTCTCCGAGGAGAAGGCGGACGCGCACATCGACGCGCTGTGGGCCGTGGTGGCGCCGGAGATGGCCCAGGATCCCTACGCCTCCCCCGAGCATGTGGCGCGCGCCCGCGCCTTCCTGAAGACCTATGTGCACGAGCGCATCAAGTTCCTGCGCGGCGTGATGAACACGCTGAAGGCCCAAGGGAGCGGGCCGCTCGTCCTGAGGGAGGTGGCCGCTGGCAGCGGGGGCTACGTGGAGCTCTACAACCGCGGCGGCACCGCGCTGACCCTGCAGGGCTACGAGCTGACGAATGATCTGCGAGCCACCTCGCGGTACGTGCTGCCCACGCTCTCGCTGGCGCCGGGCCAGGGCGTGCGCCTGCTGGCGGACGGCAACACGGCCGCGGGCCCGCTGCACCTGCCCTTCACCCTCTCGAGCACCGGGGGCGAGGTGGGCCTCTTCGACGGCAAGCCCCGCTCGGCCTCGGGCACGGAGCTCACGTACGGCCCGGCGGATGCGCTCTACTACGGGCCGCTGCCCTCGGGGACGGCGTACGGGCGCAAGACGCCCCAGAGCGAGGACTTCGAGCACAGGCCCCTGGCGCCGTAACGGCCCGCCCGTTAGGAGAGCGCCCATGGCCCACCCGACCACCTACGAGGCAACCACCGAGAACTTCGACGCGCTGGTGCTCGAGCCCCGAGGAGAGCTCGTGGTGGTGGACTTCTGGGGCGAGGGGTGCCCCAACTGCGACGTGTACGCGGAGGCCGAGCCCTCGCTCCTGTCCGAGCTGGAGGGCGCGCCGCTGCGCGTGGTGAAGGTGAACGCGTACCAGCAGGAGGAGCTGGCCCGGCGCTTCGGCCTCTACGGCATCCCCACCTTCCTGCTCTTCCGGGACGGGAAGCTGCTCGGGAAGATGAGCCAGTACTACGGCCGGGAGTACTGGCTCGGCGTCGTCCGCGAGAACCTGCCCGCGGCCTCTTGAGCTCAGAGGCCCTGGGCCTCTCCCGTCGGCGGCGGGCCGTCTACGCCATCGAGCCCTCCGGACACTCCGTCGATCGACGGCGTCACGAGCACCGGCCCCATCCCTTCCGGCTCCTGCGGCAGGAACGAGGGCTGGCTGAGATCAATGCCCTCCAGGCTGCCCACGCGGAAGAAGGACGTCAGCCGGCGCAGCGTGTCGGCCTGCATCGCCAGCGCCTCGGCCTCCTGCGCCAGCTCCTCCGCGGACTTCGCGTTGCCCTGCGTCTTGCGCTCCACGTCCGCCATGGCGTGGCTCATCATCCCCACGCTCGTGGACTGCTCGCGCGTGGAGGCCGCCACCTCGTGCACCAGCTCCGCCGTGCGGCGGATGGAGGGCACCAAGTCGCGCAGCAGCCGCCCGGATTGCTCGGCGATGCCGCGGCTGGAGACGGCCAGCTCGCCAATCTCGCGCGCCGCCGTCTTGCTGCGCTCGGCCAGCCGCCGCACCTCGCCCGCCACCACGCTGAAGCCCTTGCCGTGCTCTCCGGCGCGGATAGCCTCGATGGCCGCGTTGAGCGCCAGCATGTTCGTCTGGTGCGCCAGCTCTTCAATCAGCGACACATTGGTGGAGATGCGCCGCATGGCCTCCACCGTCTTGCCCACCGCCTGGCCGCTCACCTCGGCGTCCCGCGCGCCCACCCGCGCCATCTCCTCCATCTTCTGGCACTTCTCGGTGTTGTTGAGCACCGCGTCGCTGATCTCCTTGAGCGTGCTCGCGTTCTCCTCGGTGATCTTCGCCTGATCCGTGGCGCCCTGTGCCAGCAGCCGCGACGAGGAGGCCAGCATCGCCGACGTGGAGGCCAGCGTGGAGGCGCCGGCGCGCACCTCGGCGACGATCTTGGTGAGCCGCCCCACCGCCTCGCCCAGCGCCTTGCCCAGCGCGTCCTGATCCGAGCGCGGCAGCACCCGCACCGTCAGGTCTCCATGGGCCAGGCCCACCGCCATGGCCACCATCTGCTGCGTCGAGCGCGCCATGTCCAGCGTGGAGCGCAGCAGCAGGGCGATCTCATCCTGCGTGTCCAGCTCCAGGTCCAGCGCCTGCTCGCCCTCTTCCAGCAGCTCCAGCTCGCCGCGCGACAGCCGCATGGTCATCCGCGTCAGCCGCGCCACCGGCTCGATGATGATGCGCGAGAGCCTCCAGGACAGGTACAGCCCCAGGCCGCCGAGCGCCACGCTGAGCACGGCCAGCACCACCCGCAGCCACAGGAAGGTGGACTGGGCGCTGGCGTTGGACATGTCCGCGTAGCGGCGGTTGATGGCCTGCAGCCAGCTCGTGGCCTCGCCCAGCCGCCCCAGCGCGCTCTCGAGCTGCTCGACGTCCACGGGCGCGCCCGACACGACGCGATCCCTCACCGGCCGGTACCCGGCCAGCGCCACGTCGAACAGCTCCAGCGCGGAGGCCTCGTCCAGCTGCAGCTTCTGCTCACCCTGCTCCGCCACCGTCTCCGAGAAGCCGGAGTGGTTCGAGCTGAGCCACTCTTTCTTGTAGCGCTGGATGAAGGACAGGAGCGCATCCTCGTGCTCGCTCACCTTCGCGGCCCGCGTGGCCCGCTCCTCGGCGGTGAGGGGAGCGCGGGCCATCAGCCGCAGCTCTCCGGCGAGCGCCTCGCGATGGGCGTTGCCCTCGTCGAGCGCCATGATGGGGATCAACCTGAGGCCGTAGACATTGTCGTACTCGGACTGGAGCGCCCACGTGCCTCGCAGTGCCACCATCAGCACCAGGAAGACCGACACGGGGATGAGTACGGCGATGAGGGCCAGCTTCCAGAGGAGCTTGAGACGACGAACCATGGCGCGAGTGCCCCGCGGCGGGCTCAGTGCCAGCCCGGAGTAAGGTCTTGAAGTATAGGAATTCTCCACCTCTTACAGACAGTCCCCCTGTGTGGAAAGCGCCACGGCGGGGGGTTCCCTGATTGGTCGCTGGGCGCCAACCCCCGTCCCTGCCCCCTCCCGGCGAGCGGAGGAGAGTGCCAGAGTGGGGGCTCGCATGCGCTTCGTCCTCGCCGTCCTGCTTGCTTCCCTGCCCGCACTGGCCGCTGATCCCTGGGACGCACCGGCCTTCTCCACGGATCCGGCCGCCCTGGCCGGGGCCACCGCGGCGCTGCCCACCCCCACGGGCGCCGAGGCGGAGGTGCTCCTGGAGGAGGCCACCTTCTCCTATGACGAGAAGGGCCGGGAGACGGCCACCTCCCGGCTGATCTACCGCGTGCTCACCCCCGAGGGGGCCAAGAGCTGGGCCACCGTGGGCGTGGACTACTCGCCGTGGCACGAGGAGCGGCCAGAGGTGCGCGCCCGCGTCGTCACCCCGGACGGCAAGGCCCACCTGTTGGATCCCTCCACCCTGGTGGACTCCACCCCCACCGACACCGAGCCGGAGACGCTGAGCGACCGGCGCCTGCTGCACGGCCCGCTGCCGGCCATCACCGAGGGCGCCGTGGTGGAGCAGCTCATCACCACACGAGAGACGGAGAGCGTCTTCTCCAGCGGGGCGGCGCGGCGCTTCTTCTTCGGCAAGGAGGTGCCGGAGCGGCGGGTGCGGCTCACGCTGGAGGTGCCCCAGGGCACTCCGCTGAACTTCGTCGCGCGGGGGCTGCGCGTGAAGCCCCGGCGCGTGGAGGCGAACGGGCGCACGCGGCTCATCTTCGAGCAGGGCCCGCTGGACGCGGTGGACACCCCCGAGCCCGAGCTCCCCGCGGACGCGGTGAGCTTTCCCCACGTGGCGTTCTCCACCGGCCGGGCCTGGAGCGATCTGGCGCGCCGCTACCACGAGGCGGTGGAGGCCCAGCTGGCCGGCGCGGACCTGGAGCGCACCGCGAAGGAGCTCGTCGGTGACGAGAAGCGCCGCGAGGTGGTGGCGGGCAAGCTGACGAAGTGGATCCACTCGCAGGTGCGCTACACGAGCCTCCAGTTCGGCGAGGCGGCCGTCATCCCTCGGCAGCCGGCCGAGGTGCTCGTGCGCCGCTACGGCGACTGCAAGGATCTGTCCACGCTGCTGGTGGGCTTGCTGCGCGCCTCGGGCATTCCCGCCTCGGTGGCGCTGCTGCGCACCGGCCAGGAGGACGTGCAGGAGTCGCTGCCCGGCTTCGGCCTGTTTGATCACGCCATCGTCTACGTGCCCGGCAAGCCGGCGCTGTGGATCGACGCCACGGATGCCTTCAGCCCGCCGGGGGAGCTGCCGGTGATGGTGCAGGGGCGGCTGGCGCTGGTGGCCAGCCCGGACACGAAGGGCCTGGTGCGCACGCCCGCGGCCACGTCGGCCACCAATGGCTTCACCGCCACGCGCGAGGTGAACCTCTCCGAGCACGGGCCCTCGCGCATCGTCGAGGTGAAGGAGTTCACCGGCTCGGTGGCCGCCGCGTACCGCGAGCACTTCACGCTCACCGAGGCCTCCCGCGTGCGCGAGGGCTATGGGGAGTACGCGAAGAGCATCTTCTCCGCGCCGGACGTGGCGCGCTTGAAGTCCCAGGAGCTGGAGAACCCCGAGAGGCCCTTCCGCGTGGAGCTGGAGGTGGAGGGCGCTCGCCGCGGCTACACCGACGACCGGGAGGCGGCGGTGGGGCTCGGCGGCGCGTCCCTGCTCGGCCGGCTGCCGGACTTCTTGATCGACTCCTCCTCGGAGGAGCACCCGTGGGGCAAGCGCCAGGGTGAGCTCGAGCTGCTGGAGCCCTATACCGCCGAGCTGCGCTACCACGTGGTTCCGCCGCCGGGGTACTCGCCCAAGCCGCTGCCCAAGAGCTTCTCGCACAAGCTGGGGCCGGCCACCTACTCGGGCGACTACAGCCTGAAGGGGCGCGAGGTGAACGTCACCTTCCGCTTCGACACGGGCAAGCGCCGCTGGTCCGCGGCGGACGTGGAGGCCTTCCACTCGGCGCTCAGCACCCTGCGCGACGAGGACGAGCCGATGCTCGGCTTCGAGCACGATGGCGCGGTGCTGCTGTCCGCGGGCCGTGTCTCCGAGGCGCTCGGGGTCTACCACCAGCTCGTGGACCTGCACCCGAAGGAGGCGCTGCACCGGGCCCAGCTCGCGCTCGCGCTGCTGGAGGTGGGCGCCGGAGAGGAGGCGCGCGCCGAGGCTCGCCGCGCCACCGAGGTGGAGCCGAAGTCCGCCATCGGCTGGCGCACCCTGGGCTGGGTGCTGGAGTACGACTTGCTGGGCCGCCGCTTCAAGCCGGGCTTCGACTACGCGGGCTCCGTGGCGGCCTACCGCAAGGCCCGGGCGCTCGATCCAAGCGACTTCGAGGTCCGCGGCGACCTGGGCATCCTCCTGGAGTACGACCCCGAGGGCGAGCGCTACACCCACGGCTCCCGGCTGGCGGAGGCCGTGGACGAGTTCAAGGCACTGCGGGAGGACCTGGAGCGGCAGGACATGGATGATCACCTGCTGTTGGATCTGTTCCTGCTGGAGCGGTACGCGGAGGTGCTGAAGCGGGGCAACGAGATGGAGCCCTCGCCGCTGCGGCACAGCGTGCGGCTGAGCGCCTCGGCGCTGGTGGACGGCCCCGCGGTGGCGGTGAGGAACGCGGCGAAGTGGGTGCCGGATCAGGACGCCCGCCGCGAGGCGCTGGAGGACGCGGCCAACCGGCTGCTGCGCCTGCGCCGCTACCCGGAGGCCCACGCGCTGCTCACCGAGTCCGCCCGGGGCGCGCCCGACGCCGTCGAGAAGCAGAAGCGCCTCACGCCGCTGGCGAAGACGACGCGCTTCGAGAGCAAGTCCCTGAAGAGCGAGGATCCGCGCTCGGTGGTGCAGCGCCTCTTCCTGGCCGCCCTGGACGAGGATGGGGGCAAGGCCCAGACGGAGGGGCTGATCCTCAAGTCCATGCGCACGGCGGAGCCGGACCTGGCCTACGACACGCAGCGGCTGGTGCGCCTGCTGCTCAGCCGAGGAGTGCTGGCGGAGGTGCCGCAGAGCGCGGCGGTGGACCTGGCGCTCTCGGTGATGGAGTGGCGGGTGGACGGGGATGCGAAGCGGGGCTACCGCGTCCAGTCGCGCCTGCCCTTCGAGGGCTCCAGCGCCAGCGAGAACTGGTTCGTGGTGCGCTCGGGCAACGAGCTCCGGCTGATGGGGACGGGGTACGACTATGGGATGCTCGGGCAGGAGGCGATGCGCCGCGCCGAGGCGGGAGACCTGGAGGGCGCGCGCCAGTGGCTGGACTGGGCTCGGGACTCGATGCCTTCGACGCTCACCGAGAGCCAGGCCGGCGCCAACTTCCTGCGCTTGTGGAGGAAGGGGAAGGAGGCCGGGCGAGACGAGGTGCGGGTGGCGGCGGCGAGCCTGATGGCCTTCGGCCAGCAAGCGGTGCGAGCCCTTCCGCTGCTGAGCTCGGCGCGCGAGCGGGCGACGACGGACACGGAGCGGCGAGGCTTCGACCGGGACCTGCTGGCGGCGTACTTCCAGCTGAAGCGGCTGCCCGAGATTTTGGAGACGGCGGACCGGCTGCTGGAGGCCGCGCCGGTGGACGAGGCGGCGTACCTCCAGGCGACGTACGCGCTGCGGCAGCTCGAGCGGCCCGAGGAGCTGGCGAAGCGCGCGGAGGCACGGCTGAAGCTGCTGCCGGACGATGAGCGGGCGCTGGAGACGCTGGCGAGCGTGGCGACGATGCGCGGAGAGCTGACGAAGGCGCAGGAGTACCGGCGGCGCATCGTGGATGCGGGCAAGGCGACGGCGCACACGTACAACGAGCTGGCGTGGAACACGCTGTTTTTGGGCAAGGTGGACGAGGCGGCGGTGGAGGACGCGCTGAAGGCCAACAGCCTCACGAGCTACGGCAACGCCTCCTACGTGCACACGCTGGCCACGCTCTACGCGGAGCTGGGCAAGGGCCAGGAGGCGCGCCAGTTCCTGCTCAAGTCGTTGGACCTGGAGGGAGCGAACACGCTGGCGGGCTATGACTGGTACGTGGTGGGACGGATCGCCGAGAGCTACGGACTGCTGGAGCAGGCCCGGTCCGCCTACGCGCGGGCGAAGAGCGCCAAGCCGGACATCAACAGCGTGGACTCCCTGGCCAGCACGCGGCTCAAGACACTGGAGACAATGCCCAAGGCCGTGGCCAAGCCGCTTCCGTGAC